>JAAYQT010000244.1 GCA_012519165.1 Synergistaceae bacterium | reverse complement strand
TAAGGCTGAAAAGGTTGTTTACGTAGGCCCGCCTGGCCTGGAAGTATTCGTTCTGGGCGTCCAGCAGGTCTAACAGGCTTCTGCGGCCAAGCTCGTACTGCTGCCTGTAGGCCTTCTCCATGAGGCCCGCGGACTCCTGGCGCTGGAAGAGGTGCTTAAGCTGCTGTTCGATGGACTGGATGTCGTTGCATGCAATTCTAACAGACTGGGCCACTTCCCGGTCCGTCTTCTCCAGTATCTCCTCGGACTGCTTGTAGAGCTGTTCGAAGCGTCTTACCGTGTGGCGGTCCGACCCGTTGTATATGCTGTAGCGGAGGGTGAGCTCCACAAAGGCTTTGTCCTTGCGGCCCACTACCCCGTCGGTGTCGTTCTCCAGGTTGGCTCCGGCGCGGAGGTCGATGCGGGGACGGAGCCTGCCTTTCTGCTCCTCGAAAGCATGGAAGGTGGAGAGCACGCTCTGGTAGACGGAGTTCCTGCGGGGGCTCATGCCGATCCATTCCTCCACAGCCGCATCGTTGGCCACCGGGTTTACCATCTCAAGGGTGTACTCTTCCATATCCTGGTCGGCCATAGCGCCTACCGCACGGTAGTACTGGGTGGCAGCGTCGTGCTTGTTGCTCTCCTCGGTAAGGAGGTTGACGTTGGCCAGGGCAAGGCGGCCCTTGGCTATGTCAAGGTTGACGGCGCTTTCCACGCCGGCCCTGTAGCGCTCCTCTACGAGTTTCAGCACTTCCTTGTGCCTCTCCAGGTTTTCGTTGGCGAGCCTTATCATTTCGTTATAGCGGATTACGTCGTCGTGGGCCCTGAAGGCTAAAAAGGCCGTTTTTTCAATGGCGTCCAGCAGGTCGTAGTAACGGGCGTTTTTGGCAAAGCCGAATTTCTTAACCTGATTGGGCGTGAGTCCGCCGTCGTAGATCATCTGGTTAAGGGTGAGGTAGGCGCCGTTCCAGGAGTAGCTTGTCTGTTCCTTGCTGTCATACCCCTGGCCGCCGAGGGAGTCGTACCCCACGGAGCCAACTATGTCTATCCTTGGGTGATAGCCTCCCCTGGAGGCCTCCTGCTCGTACTGGGCGGCCTTAAAGGAGTGCCATGAGGCCTGGACGTTAGGGTGGTTCTGAACCGCCCTGGCTACGGACTGCCTCATGGTGGCGGCATGCGACTGCATCGGCATTACGGCCAGGGATAGAATAATAATGATGATAAATACCCTTTTGTTGAAAGACTTTCTTTGCAAAGAAACTACCTCCCTGCGTGTTAGCATTTGTATTATGCGAAATTTGTAGTGCAATTCATTTCAGGGTAAAACTTTTTAAGATATACCCTGAACAGCGTTGGCTTGTCAAGGGGTTTTTCCCCTTTTTCCCTGTTTTTTTGAGTTGAAATTTTTTGTATAATTGGTTGCGGAATTAAATGGGGAGGAAAAACAGTGATTCACATTGGCGGTTTGAACATGTACGCCGGAGAGAGGCTTCTTTTCAGGGATCTCTCCTGGGTTATAAAAAAAGGAGACCGGACGGGCCTTGTCGGCCCCAACGGCGCGGGCAAGACTACCCTTTTGCGGGCAATTACGGGGGAGCTCCGGGCGGACTCGGGAAATATTACCATTCCCTCGGGTCTGAAGATCGGTTACCTTCCCCAGGATTTAATTGAGCTTCCGGATATGGCCGTCATTGCCTTTCTGCGGAAACAGGCCGGGGTGACGGAGGCGGAGAGGGATCTGGCCGCCTGTGCGGCGCGGCTGTCCGGTATGACGGCGCGGTCGGAGGACTACCACAGGGAGCTGGCCCGTCACGACTTTTTGTTAAAGAGGCTGGAAGGCCTGGACGGCTACGCCTTTGACGCCATGGCGGGGAAGGTCCTCTCGGGCCTTGGTTTTGCGCCCCAGGACGGAGAACGGAACACAGGGTCTTTTTCCGGCGGGTGGAAGATGCGGATACATCTGGCTGGGCTGCTTCTTACCAACCCGGATGTTATTTTGCTGGACGAACCCACCAACCACCTGGATACGGAGAGCATGGAGTGGCTTGAGGGATGGCTGGCGGGCTTTAAAGGCACAATTGCGGCAGTGTCCCACGACAGAAGGTTTTTGGACAAAATCTGCACCTCCATTGCAGAGCTATCCTTGGGCAGAATTACGCTTTACGACGGTAATTTTTCCGCCTTTCTTGACGAACGGGAACGCCGCATTGAGGAGCTTAAAAAGCAGGAGAAGCGGCAAAAAGAAGAAATTGCCCGTATTGAAGAGTTTGTCGACCGGTTTAGATACAAGGCGTCCAAGGCGGCCCAGGTGCAGAGCCGGGTAAAAAAGCTTGAGAAGATGAAGCTGGTTGAGATTGAGGAGGAAACAAAGAGAGTTTCATTCCGCTTC
>JAAYQT010000243.1 GCA_012519165.1 Synergistaceae bacterium | reverse complement strand
GAAAACAAAGGGTTGAAACCCATAAAAAAACACTCCTTTCAACTTGGGCCGGCTGGAAACAGCCGGGAATTTTCATCGGATTATTGACATTCTATCCATGGCATTTATACGCAGAAATTCTACCGGATTCTAATTTTAATCACAGGAGCGTGACTGTAAAAGATGAAAAATCGCACGTTTCTGCTCTTAGCACTCGTTCTTCTCCTCTCCTTCTCCGGGGCGGCTTCCGTTTCGGAGTCCGTCAGGCCCGACCAGCTTCGCTTCCTGTCCGGACCTCCGGGCGGCAACTGGTTCGCCCTGGGCGGGGCCCTGGCCGACCTCTGGTCGTCCAACCTAGTCTCCGTCACTGCCATCACCGGCGGCGCAGTGGCCAACATCCACACCCCACGCACCTATTTTATCGCAAAGAAGGACTTCAAGGACCTGGTTCGCCCCCTCCGCCTAAGGAATTCAAGGCAGAAAATTAGCCGGGGTCCCGTTTTGGGGCTCCGGCTTTTAAAAAAATAAGAAAACAGAAGAAATTAGGCTTAAAACATTAATAATCTACCCCATTCCCTTTCAGTCACCTCCATTTCGACTTGTTTAACCAATACTGACGTATATAATATAACCATTAGGTCAGGATTGATCAGATATTTGGAGGTGGATAAAATGAGAAGATTTTTAGCCATCAGGCCGACGGACATAGCGGCGCCGTCCTTCAGTCCCGTGGACAGGATGATGAGGAATATGTTCAGGGCCCTGGGCGAGTTTACGTCGGATATTGACTACCCGGCAGACGAAGAGAGAACCCTCGCTCCCAGGGGGGACTTCTACCGCAGGGACGGCAAGGTATACGCCGAATTTGAACTTCCGGGAATCGACCCGGCGGGCGTGGAGCTTAACGTATTCGAGGACAGGCTTACCCTGAAGGCGGAGAAAAAAGACGAAAAAAACCTTTCCGAAAACGACGTCTTCCGATGCGAGCGTTACTACGGAGCCCTCTCCCGGTCCATCCAGTTCCCCGCCGAGGTGGACCCCGATTCGGCGAAGGCCGTATTTAAAAACGGCGTGCTGACGGTGGAGATTGCTGAAAAAGTCCAGGCGGAGAAGATGAAAAAGGTAGCCATCGAAGAACAGGCTTAAAAAAGAGGCGGCGGGTAAACCCCGCCGCCTCTTTTTTTATTCTCCCGCGTTGGGGAAGAAGAGCTGTTTTCCGAGAAGGGAGAAATCAGCCACCGCTTTCTGGGTCTCTGCGGACACCATCCAGTCGATGAATTTCACTGCAAGGTCGTAGCGAAGGTTCTCCCACTTGGCGGGGTTGACCGCGATGACGCTGTACTGGTTTTTGAGGGAGTCGTCGCCCTCCACGGTGATCACTAGGTCAACCTGGTCTTTGCGGGAGTCTTCATACTTGATGAAGGTTCCCCTGTCAGTAAGGCAGTAGCCCTTCTGCTCGCCCGCAATCATGAGGGTTTCAAGCATACCCTGGCCGGTCTGGATGTACCACTTCTCCTTGTCGGGCTCGGGGATTCCGGCGTTTGCCCAAAGAGCCAGCTCGGCCACGTGGGTGCCGGATTTGTCCGCCCGGCTCGCAAAGGGGGCCCCGTCTGCGGCAATTTTCTTCATTGCCGGCGCGGCGCCCATGCCTGCGACCTTCGCGGGGTCGGAGGCGGGTCCTACGATAATAAAGTCGTTATACATCACCTGGCGTCGGTTGACTCCCCACCCTTCCGCCACAAACTTCTTCTCCACCTCGGGGGCGTGGACCAGCAGCACGTCCACGTCGCCGTTACGGCCGTACTCAAGGGCCTTGCCCGTGCCCACGGCCACCCACTGAAGCTCGATGTCCTTCTGCTCAAGGAGCAGCTCCGCCAGGTAGTCAAGCAGCCCGGTGTTGTCGGTGCTGGTGGTGGTGGCCATCTTCAGCACTTCGGCGCCGCTTGCCGCCCCGGCCAGGGCCAGGACGAGCAGGGATACTACCAGAATTGAACGCAACTTCCTTAACTTCATTTCTCTTCCTCCTTGGGTATTTGATTTCTGAAGCTTTTTTACAAAAACAGCCGACCCCCGCGTACAGTGCAAGGGTCGGCCTTATATGCTGCCTGTCTCCTTGCCAAACACGGGAGGCCCGCCTGTTTCCGGACGGACCCTGACGGCCCGCCGCCGTGGGCATGCCTTTAGGCGGACGGGCTCGGAGACTCTCTTATTTTATTTTAGGTTTATATAATAGCATCAGTTACGGATTTTTTCTTCCCCCGGGACTTTTTCAAAATTGGGGGCGCCCGGAAGCAATCAAGGCCCGGGCACAAAGCGGGGCCCTAGAAAAACCTGGCCTTTATTATCTCCTTCAGCTCTCCCATCCCCTTGAGACCGTAAACAACGATAAACCAGACGGCGGCGGCGTAGATCATGATAGCCGCAGCTCCGAAAAGAAGGGCGCCCGCCAGGGCCAGGCCGTCCCGCTCGGTAAGGGCCACCCCCACGCTGAATATGACCATGGCGGGGAGCGTGTTGGTGAGAGGTATGGGAAGAATCATGAGCCCGCTCATAATCAGGAGGAGAATGCAGCACAGCCTGCCTGCGGTCCTGCCCGTCATGGGAAGAAACCTGGGCTGAATAAACTTTTCGACAAAGGTAAAAAAGGAGGCGGCGCCCCTGATCATCCGGTCGGCCACGGACCTTTTTATTACCTTCAGGGAGGCCCATTCAGGTATCCAGGGCGTATCCCTGCCCATCATCATCTGAAGGCTGAGAAGAAAAATGACAATGCCGAAAGGGGTGCTGAAACCGGGGGCGGGCACGGGCAGCGCGCTGGGAAGGGACACAAGGATGAATAGCAGCCCGAATCCCCTGTCTCCCACCGCCCCTGCAATGTCGCCCAGGGTCAGGTCCTCGCCCGACTTGAGCTCAAGAAGTTTGATAATATCTGCAGACAGGGCACGGCTTTGATTTGACATGAAATTACGGTCATCCTTTCATCCCCGCCCGGGGACGTTTGATATTGGTACAGGGCGAATTTTAGCATAAAACGGGCGCCCGGTTCCACATCTATCATTGACATATCCTTTTTTTGGCCTATTATGATCCGGATTGTTTGAAAGAGTTTCAAGCTAACAAACCTTTAAGGCGGCCTCGGCATGAGGCAGGCCAAACCATATTCCAAGGAGGAATCGGGACAGAAAATGGAAAAGACGATGAAGGGCCTCTCCGAAGCATTTGCTGGGGAATCCATGGCTAACAGGAAGTACCTGGCTTACGCGGAGCAGGCGGACAAAGAGGGCTACCCGGCGGTGGCAAAGCTCTTCAGGACCGTGGCCGAGGCCGAGACAATTCACGCCCACGCCCACTTTAAAGCCATGGGGGAGGTCAGGTCCACTGCGGAGAACCTCCAGGCAGCCCTGGACGGCGAGACCTACGAGTTCACCGAGATGTACCCCGCCTTTATAGGATACGCCAAGGAAGAAGGCCAGAAGACTGCCCTGCGGTCCTTCACCCTGGCAAACGAGGCGGAAAAGGTTCATGGCGGCCTGTTCAAGAAGGCTCTTGACTCAATGAAGAAGGGGGAGGACACGGTCTTTTACCTCTGCCCGGTCTGCGGCTACGTGGAGGAGGGGGGCGCCCCGGACGCCTGCCCCATCTGCAAGGCAAAGAAGGAAGTATTCGTAACGGTTCAGTAAGTCGTCAGGGCTCCCGCCGGGAGCCCTTTTTTCTTCGTCGGATTCATGGTTCCACCCCTTGTTTTTCCCAAAATCAGGCATATAATTCGCAGACAGGAGCCCTTTAAAACGGGGCGCTTACGAAAGGAGGAGAGGCGCGGCGTTTTCTCATCGACGGACATAACGGTATTTTGATGTTTTACCGTTCCGCCCCGCTGTTGCGGGCGGACTGCATTTTTTCTCCGGAAGGGAGATTGTCCATGAACGATGAGTTTTCAAGCGAACCGGAAGTTCCGCTGCTCTGTGCCTCCCGAATCTCCGTAGTTTACAATCTGAAAAAAATCCCCGAAAGGGGAGAACCGGACGATAAATACGAAGAATACGACCCCCTGAGCACGGTTGAAGCGGTGGCGGATGCTATCGCCGCCTTTGGATTTGACGTATCCCTGTGCGAACAGGACGACGGGTTCCACCGACGCATCCTGGACCAGGCGCCGGATCTTGTGGCGAATATTGCCGAGGGCCGCGGAAACGGCCGGGCAAGGGAGGCGCAGGTTCCCTGTTTTTTGGAGAGCATGTCCATCCCCTTCTGGGGGTCGGACGGTTTGTCCATGGCCGTCGCCCTGGACAAGCTCCTTACCTCCCGGACCCTTGGCTCTGAAGGCATCCCCGTACCCTTCAGCCGCTCTTTCAGGGAGGCTGGGGAGCTCTCCGCCCTTCCTGCCCTTTTCGACCTCCACTCCCGGTACATTGTAAAACCCCGGTACGAGGGATCCTCAAAAGGAGTCTTCTCCGATTCCGTCGCCGACTCGCCGAAGGAGGCGGAGGAGAAAATCCGCCGCATCTGGCGCCGCTACGGCCAACCGGCCCTGGTGGAGGAGTATCTGCCGGGAGAGGAGATCACCGTAGGAGTTACCGGCAACGGTCACCCTTCCGTTGCCGGAATGATGCGCATCTCCCCCGTCAAGGCGGGAGAGGTGTTCCTCTACTCCCTGGAGGAGAAAAGAAACTACCTGGAAAAAATCCGGTACGACGGCCCCGAAACAATTCCCCCGGCCCTCCGGGATCAGCTTGGGCGCCTGGCCCTGGCCGCCTTCCGCATCCTGGAACTCATGGACATGGCCCGGCTGGATTTTCGGCTCGACGGGGACGGGATACCCCGCATTATTGACGTCAACCCTCTGCCGGGCCTGTCGCCCCTTTACAGCGACCTCCCGATTCTCCACCGTTTGAGCGGGGGCGACTACCGCGGCCTGATAGGGACGATTCTCGGGAGCGCCCTCCGGAGATACGGCATGACCTTTCAGACCGTTCCGGCCGGGAGGACCGCGTCATGAACAGGGACGACGCAAAGGAGCCTCCCCGGGGCCGGCCGGTCATTCTCGTGGCCGCCGCCGTTGAACCGGGCGCAAGGCTCGACGTAGCCGACGCGCTGGAGGCGAGGGCCTGGGTTTGCGACGCCCTCCAAAAAGGGGGATGGACGGCCCTGAACTGGGACATCACTCCCTCCCTGGTGGCCTCCCCCGCCGCAATTGTGGAACATCTGAGAAAAACCGGGGCGTTATGCGTCTTCAACCTCTTTGAGGGCTTCAGCGGGGACAGCGGCGCGGAGCATCGGTTCCGGGCCGTAGTGGAGGCTGCGTCAGTCCCATGTACCGGTAATACCGCACGGGTACTGGAGACCTGCCTGTCCAAAGAAAGAACCTGCCTCCTTCTCAGGCGGAAGGGAATTCCCGTACCGTCGGGGGTCACCCTTCACTCCGCCGTTCCTCTACAGACCCTTGACAGCCTCCCCGTGCCGCTTTTCCTTAAGCCCCTCTGCGAGGACGGAAGCGTGGGAATTGACGAGCGATCGCTGGTCACCGACAGAAAGGCCCTGGCCTGCGCCGCCGCCGGGAAACTAAAAAACTTCCCCGGCGGGGTCCGGGCCGAGGAGTTCCTGCCGGGGAAAGAATACTCCGTTTCCTGCCTTGGCAACGGCCCTTACTTCATTCCGTCCGTTTCGGTTATCGACTATGAAAAACAAAAGGCCGGGCTCCCCTACCTGGACTGGGGCTCAAAATGGGACCCCTCCTCCCCCCTCTACAGCCTTGCGCCGGAACCTGCGGAAGGGCCGGACAAAGAGCGGGCCGCCCGCCTTGCCGCAGATGCCGGCAGAGCCCTGGGCTGCTCCGGGTATTTTCGCGCAGATATCAGGGAGAAGGCGGGAGAGCTGTACGTCATCGACGTCAATCCCAATCCCGACATGGGGGCCGGCGGGGGTTTTGTGAGGCAGTGCAGGGAGGGCGGGCTGGACAGGAACGACCTGGCCCTCCATATCCTGGGGCTGGCCATGAATGGACGACCGGAGGGAGAGGCCGATGAACTCGACAGTTGAGCGCTGTCTGGCCATTGCTGCTGCGACGGGAGCTTTCTCCCCTGCTGAAATAACGGTTCTGGGGGAGGTGCTCGCCGAATGGGCCCTACGTCCCGGCCGGGACTACTTTCTTTTGACCGGGGAGAGGGACGGCGTAACGGCCGGGTTTATTATTTTCGGCCCGGCGCCCATGACGGAATTCGCTTTCGACCTCTATTGGATTGCCGTTGACCCGGCATTTCAGAAAAAAGGTACGGGACGGCTGCTTGAGGCAAAGATGTGCTCCGCCCTCCTTGAAAAATCCCACCGGGCGGTAATCCGCACCGAAACCTCCGGACGGGAAGACTACCGGGGGCAGAGGCTCTTCTACCTTGCCGCAGGCTACGGGGAATGCGGACGCATTCAGGATTTTTACAGAGAAGGTGACGACCTTGTCCTCTACTGCAAGAAAATCGGAGAGCAATAAACTGATTGACGGAGGCGGCGAGGAGGAAGCCCGCCCCCCGTCCCCGAAGACCGGAAGGAAAAAAGAAACGGCCCTGCCGCCCTCCGGGCTTTTAGCGCCCGTTAAACCCTGGCTTGAGGCCCTCCGGGAGACTGCGGGGGAGGAGCTGTGGAACGACTGGCGTTGGCAGATGCAGTCCCGGATTACCACTGCCGGGGAGCTGGGCAGAATCCTGTCCCTGTCAAAGGGCGAGTCTGCGGCTCTTAAAAAAAGCCTTAACACTTTACGCATGGCCATTACTCCCTACTACGCCTCCCTTATTGACCGCACGGACCCCGGGTGCCCCATACGAAAGCAGGCCGTGCCCACCCTTAAGGAGACGCTCATATCCTCTTCGGACCTTCTGGACCCCCTCCACGAGGACGTGGACTCCCCGGCAGAAGGACTGACCCACAGATACCCGGACCGGTGCATAATGCTGGTGACGGACCAGTGCGCCATGTACTGCCGACACTGCACCAGGAGGCGCTTTGCAGGCCAGACCGACTCGGCTAAAAGCGACGGGCAGATCGGCCGCTGTATCGACTACATTGCCCGCACGCCGCAAATCAGGGACGTGCTTATAACCGGAGGGGACCCCCTCACCCTGTTCGACGAGAGGCTGGATTCAATCCTGGAGAGGGTCCGGGCCATCCCCACCGTTGAGATAATCCGGATCGGGACCAGGGTCCCCGCCGTACTGCCCATGAGGATAACCGACGGGCTGTGCGCGGTTTTGAAAAAGCACCATCCCCTTTGGATCAACCTGCACTTCAACCACCCCCGTGAGTTGACCCCGGAGGCGGCCGCCGCATGTGAAAGGCTTTCCGACTCGGGCATCCCCCTTGGGAACCAGTCTGTTCTTCTAAAGGGGGTTAACGACTGCCCCTACATCTTCAGGGAGCTAAACCAAAAGCTGCTGAAAATGAGAGTGCGCCCTTATTACATCTACCAGTGCGACTTGTCCAGGGGAATAGAACACTTCCGCACCTCCGTCGGCAAGGGCGTGGAGATAATTGAATACCTCAGGGGACATACTTCGGGCCTGGCCGTTCCCACCTTCGTGGTGGACGCCCCCGGCGGAGGGGGAAAAATTCCCGTCATGCCCAACTACGTCCTGTCCATGTCCGACAGAAAAACGGTGCTCCGGAATTACGAGG
>JAAYQT010000242.1 GCA_012519165.1 Synergistaceae bacterium | reverse complement strand
GGCGTCCATTGTGGCCAAAGTTCTCCGGGATAGAATAATGACCGCCCTTGACGGCGTCTACCCCGGATACGGCTTTGCAAAGCACAAGGGCTATCCTACGGCCGCCCACAGGGCCGCCCTGGAGGAGTTGGGGCCCTCCCCCGCCCACAGGCGGAGCTTCACCTGGAGGAAAGTACCGTGACCGCCCGGGGCATAGGGGGAATCCAGGGACCCTCCGTAAGGCCGGGCCTTCCCGAGGGGCAGCCCAGGGTCGACGAATCCCTCCGGCAGCCCGGGACGCGGCTGCCCGGGTTTGCCGACGGCACGGTAGTAAACGGCCGGGTCCTGGAGGCCAGGGAGGAGGGGACATATTTGGTGCGGGTGGCGGGCCAGAACCTGCTGGCCAGGGCCAATATGATCCTGATTCCGGGGCAGCATTTCAGGGCGGTGTGGGATTCCTCCGGCAACATCCCCGTGCTACGCCTCTCCGACGCCGAGACTGCCCTCCTGGGCAAACTGGCGCCCGGCGACCGGGAACTTGCCTCCGCCCTAATCTCCCGGGGGCTCCCCATGAACGACCAGGCCCTGGCCTCGCTGCGCACCGCCTGGACGGCCATGGGCGGCCTTCCGGAGCAGCTTGGCCCCATGGCGGAGCTCTGGGCGCGGGGCCTTCCCCTTACCTCCGGCAACGTTCAAATTCTGGCCTGGTACTTAAACCTCGGAGACGGCGAGGTATCGGCCATCTGGAAGAAAATAAGGGAGGACGTCCGCCGGCGGGCGGGCCGGGGGGAGAACCCCGCCTCCGTCCTTAAAGAGCTGATGGACGGAGGGGATGATAAAGCCGCCTTCCTGAAGGGGCACGGCCTCCTGTCAAAGCCCTCCAGGGACGGGGTGGACCCCTCCCTGCTGGCTCCCGCCCTGCTCCCTGCAGGGGACGGGGATGGGGCCCTCATGGCCCGCATCACCACGGGAGCGTGGAAGAGGCAGGGAAAATCCTTCTGGTCCGTCTCCTTCGAGGTGGAGGGAGATAGGTTGGGCCCTATGTCGGGAGACGTGGAGACGGACGGCCGCAACCTCGGGGTGGTTTTGAAGGCCGAGCGGGAGGACGCCTTTGAAATTTTAAACTCCCGAAGGCGGGCCCTCAGGCGGGAGCTGGGCGATCTTGCGGCGGCCCTCCAGGGATTGGTGATTGTCAGGGGAAGAAGGGTTCCCCGGATTCCCGGCAGGGGCATAGATATAACGGTATGAGCAAAGAACGGAAGAAGCGCCTCCAGGCCGCCGCCATAGAGTACGACGAGAAGCAGGACGAAGCCCCCCGACTGGTGGCGTCGGGGAAGGGCTACGTGGCGGAAAAGATAATCGCGCTGGCCAGGGAGGCGGACGTCCCCGTAGTGGAGGACGCCATGCTGGTGAGCGCCCTCATGGTACTTGAGCTGGGGGAGGAGATTCCGGCGGAGCTCTACGAGGCGGTGGCAAAAATTCTTGCCTTCATCTACAAACTCGACAAAGGAGAAGGGCATTGACGGCAGAACACCTGGAAAAGGGCCGCCTGGGCGAGACGGTTGCAGCCCGCTACCTGGCGGAGCGGGGCTGGAAGATACTTGAGAAAAACGTCTCCTTCCGGGGAGGGGAGCTGGACATCGTCGCCATGGACGGCGCCGAGCTGGTGGTGGTGGAGGTAAGGACCCGTTCCGAGGGCTGGATGCAGCGGGGCGAGGAGTCGGTAGGCCCCCGGAAGCTGGGCCGCCTGGTCCGCGCCGGGAGGGTCTACACAGATTCCAGGGGCTGGGACGGCCCCTGGAGGGTAGATATTGTGGCGGTCACCCTCCGCCCCGGGGACGAACCCCTGGTGGAGCGCTTCGAGGACGTTACCGCGGGGGCCTACCGGACATGAACCCGGTTTGGGGAATAACGCTGAGGGGGATGGAGGCCCTGCGGGTGGAGGTTGAGGCGGAGATTACCGGCGGCCTCTTCGCCATTTCCGTGGTGGGCCTTCCCGACGCGGCGGTAAAGGAGTCCCGGGAGAGGGTGAGGGCCGCGCTGCGGACCCTGGGGTTCAACATCCGGGGGAGGGTGGCCGTAAACCTGGCCCCTGCCGATCTGCCCAAGGAAGGGGCAATTCTGGACCTGCCCATCGCCCTGAGCATCGCGGCAGGAATGAACGCAGTCCCCGCAATTCCGCATGGGATCTACATGGGCGAGCTTGCCCTGGACGGGCGGCTGCGGGGCGTAAGGGGCGCGGTGGGGGCGGCTATCCTGGCCCGGGACCTGGGTATTCCCCTCTTTGTGCCGGAGGACAACGCCGCCGAAGTATCCCTGGTGGAGGGGTGCGACGGAAGGAGCGCGTCCAGCCTTGGCGAGGTGCTGGCCTATTTAAGAGGGGAAGGGAAGCTTTCGCCCATAACCCCCTTCTTCCCCGACGCCCGGCAGCCCGCGCCCGACCCTGACTTTGCAGACATAAGAGGCCAGGCGGCGGCCAAGCGGGCCCTTGAGATTGCGGCGGCGGGGCACCACAACGTGCTTTTTACCGGCGCGCCGGGAAGCGGAAAAACCCTTCTGGCCCGGGCCCTCCGGGGCATTCTGCCACCCCTCTCCAGGGAGGAATTTCTTGAGGCCGCCCAGGTAAGAAGCACCCTGGGGGCATCCCCGGACCCCGGCATGGCCCCTCCCTTCAGAACGGTTCATCACACGGCGAGCATTGTCTCCATCTGCGGCGGCGGCGCCACCCTCCGCCCCGGCGAAGTGAGCCTTGCCCACAGGGGAGTTCTGTTTCTGGACGAATTTCCCGAGTTCCGCCGCGACCTTCTGGAGGCCCTGAGGCAGCCCCTGGAGGACGGCAATATCACCATAAGCCGTGCTTCCGGCTCGGTGGTCTACCCGTGCCGGGTTCTGCTGGTGGCGGCCTGCAACCCCTGTCCGTGCGGGTGGGACGGCGACCCGGTGGAGCGGTGCACCTGCTCGGCCGCAGAGCGGGACCGATATAAAAAGAAGCTGTCAGGTCCCATCCTGGACAGGATTGACCTTCACGTTCCCGTCCCCCGCCTCCTGCCCGGAGAATTGGTGGCGGTGGAGTCGGACGGCGGCGAGGCCAGCCATGCCATTGCCGAAAGGGTCAGGGCCGCAAGGGAGATTCAGCGGCGCCGGTGGGCAGGCGAAGGTTTTTCGTGCAACGCCGAGCTTCCCGAGCGGCTGGTTAAGCGCTCCCTTCGCCTCGACAAGGGCGTCCGGCCCTTTCTTGCTGCAATGGCGGAGCGGCTGCGGCTCTCCGGCCGGGGCATAAGCAGGGTACTTAAAGTTTCCAGGACAATTGCTGACCTGGCGGGCGCCCCCGAGGTGGAGGTCCCTCACGTGGCG
>JAAYQT010000241.1 GCA_012519165.1 Synergistaceae bacterium | reverse complement strand
AGCTGATCTGCGAGGCCTACCACCTGATGCGGGACTCCCTGGGAATGACCGCCGAGGAAATGCACGAGATCTTCGCCCGGTTCAACGAGACGGAGCTGGAGAGCTACCTTATCGAGATTACCAGGGATATCCTGGCCTATAAGGACAGGGACGGCAAACCGCTGGTGGACAAGATCCTGGACACGGCGGGGCAGAAAGGCACGGGCAAGTGGATGAGCGTTGCGGCCCTTGACGAAGGCGTGCCCCTCACCCTGATAAGCGAGGCCGTCTTCTCCCGCTGCCTCTCGGCCCAGAAGGACGAACGGGTGGCGGCGAGCAAGCGCTTCCCTCGGGAGGGGAGCGCCTTCACCGGAAGACGGAGCGACTTCGTGGAAAAGATACGGAAGGCCCTTCTGGCATCGAAGATCATCTCCTACGCCCAGGGGTACGTCCTGCTCCGGGCGGCGGCGGAAGAGTACGGCTGGAAGCTGAACTACGGCGCCATCGCCAGGGTGTGGCGAGCGGGCTGCATTATCAGGAGCGCCTTCCTGGACAGGATTAAGGAGGCCTTCGACCGGGATCCCGGCCTGACCAACATCATCCTGGACCCCTACTTCAAGGACCTGATAAAGGGCCTCCTCCCCGCCTGGCGGGACGTGACGGCTACCGCAATAAAGCACGGAATCCCCGTCCCCGCCATGAGCTCCGGCCTGGCTTACTTCGACGGCTACACCACCGCCCTTCTGCCGGCAAACCTCCTCCAGGCCCAGCGGGACTACTTCGGCGCCCACATGTACCAGCGGCTTGACGCCAAGCGGGGGAAGTTCTTCCACACCAACTGGACCGAGCGGGGAGGAAGCACTGTCTCCGGTACCTACGAGGTCTGACGGCCCTGAAACGGGGCTATGCGCCGCCCCGCAGGCTTTGCCAAAGCGGGGCGGCGCCTTAAATTTTGCCTTAAGGAGGCGCCTCATGAAAAGAGCGCTCCAGAGCTATCATATTTGGGCCTTCGCAGCGGCCTTCAGCTGGTCCCTGGCCTACATGTTCACCCGGCTGGCCCTTGAACAGTTCTCGCCCCTGCCCCTGGGCTTCCTTCGGTGTCTTCTTGCCTCAATCTTCATGGTGGGGGCGGGCATCTTCACGGGAATGAAGCCGCCCCGGAGGAAGGACATAAAACTCTTCCTGGCCGCAGGCGCAGCAGGGTTTGCAATCTACATCCCCTCCTTCAACCACGGCTTTCTTACCGTCACATCGGCCACAAGCAGCGTCATAATCTCCTCCGCCCCCATTCTGACCGCCCTGCTGGCCATGATCTTCCTGGGGGAGCGGGTGGGAAAGCTACAGTGGGCGGCCATTGCAGTAGAGTTTTGCGGAATCCTGGTCCTGTTTTTAATGAAGGGGGCCTTCACGGTAAACTCAGGGATTTTGTGGCTATTCCTGTCGGCGCTGGTCTTGAGCGTCTACAACCTCATGCAGAAGGAGCTCACGGGGACCTACTCCGGCCTTGAGACGGCAGCCTACAGCATGATGGCGGGCGCCCTGCTGCTGGCCTTTTTCACCCCTCAGGCCCTGAGGGAACTTAAAACCGCCTCGGCGGGGCACATCTTCAGCCTTTTCATGCTCGCCCTCTTCCCCAGCGCAATAGCCTACGCCGCGTGGTCCAAGGCCTTCGAACGGACCAGGAACACTGCCGCAGTGAGCAACTACATGTTCCTCGTGCCCCTGCTGGCCGGCCTTCTTGGCTTTATTGCCGCCGGCGAGAGGGTGGACCTGTCCACGGTCCTGGGCGGCGGCCTTATCCTCTCGGGCCTGGCCATCTTCAACATGGGAAAGAGCGCAGGGAAGGGCGGCTCAAATGAAGAAAAACATTCTTGACTGCGGGCTTGACACGGCATTTATCAACGGCAGTGTCATCACTGTAAACGAAGGAGACGGGATTGCCGAAGCCCTCGGAATCTCGGGGAACCGGATCGCCTGCGTGGGAAGCAATGCAGGCATTAAACCCCTGCTGTCCGGGGACACCCGGGTCATAGACCTGGCCGGGCGAACCCTCATGCCCGGTATAGTTGATACCCACTTCCATCCCATCCTTTCGGGCCTGCTGGGCGCCCGCCACGACTCCGGTATGATAGACACCACCCCCGCCCGGTGCGGCTCCCTGGCGGAGATGCTGGCCCTGGCCCGGGAGGCGGCAGGGCGAAAGAGGCCCGGGGAGTGGATATCCATGATGGGCTACGAGCCGGAGCTCTTCAGCGACGAAAAGCGTCACCCCACGATTCAGGAGCTGAACGCCGCCGCCCCGGAGAACCCGGTGCACTGCATGCACGGCGGCGGCCACATCTGCATGTACAACACCAGGGCCCTTGAATTTCTTGATGTTTACTCGCCCGCCGACGCAAAAAAGTACCCCCCCGACGAGGTGGAGGTGGCAGACGGACGGCTCACCGGCATGGTGAGAGGGCACACCCACTTCAAGCTGTGGGGGATGGTGGGCTACTCGGAAGAACAGCAGGCTGCGGCGGCCATGAAGTCCCATGCCCGGGCCCTCGAGGCGGGGATAACCTCAATTGGAGATATGGGCGAGTGCGGCCCCGTCTCCTACCACATTATGCAAAAACTCTGCCGGGAGGGGAGGTTCAAAATACGGGTAAACATGGCCCTCCACAGCATCTTCGGCAAGAGCTATTCCCTCCGGGAGAACGACCTCTGGCTACAGCTGGGCTTCATGTCGGGCCTTGGGGACGAGCGGTTCCGGGTGGGGCCCTGCAAGTTCATGATCGACGGCGGTTCCGGGGCGCCCTCCTGCGCCACCCGGGAGCCCTACTCCCACGACCCCTCCATGGTGCGGGAGCGGGGCTGGGAGAGGGAGGAGACGGCCCTCTACATTGAAAAAATCGTGGAGGCGGAGTGCCAGTGCACCGCCCACGCCATCGGCGACCTGGCCGTAGAGTTTATGGTCGAAGGGTACGAACGGTGTTTCAACAAGGATCCGGAGAAGTTCCGCCGGATGCGCCACAGGATTGAACACTGCTCTCTAACGGACCCTGACCTGATAGCCCGCATGGCCAGAATGAACATCTGCCCCTCCGTCAATACGGGCATGATCCAGGCTATAGGGGCCAACTACATGAAGTTCTACGGCGAGCGAAACGCCTACATGGCGGCGCTGCGGAGCATGATGGACGCCGGGATAAAATGCTCCCTGTCCAGCGACGCGCCGTCTGGCCCCATGGGCATTCATACCATAGACGGGGCCGTGAACCGGTACGACAGAAATCAGAACGTCCAGTGCGACAGAACCCAGGCGGTCACGGTTCTTGAGGCAATCCGGGCGGCGACCTGGAACGGCGCCTACTCCTCTTTCGAGGAAGGTATCAAAGGGAGTCTTGAGGCCGGTAAGCTGGCGGATATGATTGTCTTGTCCGGAAACATCCTGGCCCTGGACCCCATGGATATCCACACCCTTGATGTGGACTGTACAGTCATAGACGGCGCTTTTGAATTTGAACGGCCCGGGCGGGTGTGACGCCAGGGGCAATATGACGGAAGCTGAAGGGAGGTCATGGAAGGCCATGACGGAAGGAACGGGATCAGGGATTCTAAAGGAAAACGAACAGGGTTTCATTGAGGACCCCCGCTACAAACAGTGTGAAAAGGAGGCCTGGTACGGCGTAATTCTGGGGCTGGTGAACCTGGTCATCTGGGCAGTGGGCGGGTACGGGCTGGGGAGCGGCCCGGTGGAGGAGTACTCCTACATCATGGGCTTCCCGGCGTGGTTCTTCGTCAGCTGTATTGCCAACTCAGCCTTCGCAATTGTCGCTACCATCTACATCGTAACCCGCAAAATGCGGGTTATGCCCCTGGGGCCCATGACAAAAGAAGAGGCCGGGGAGTTCGTCCGGAAGGGAGGGGAATCGGCATGAACGGCGTTCATTGGTCCACCCTTCTGCCCATAGTATGTTATTTTGCCCTTATGTACCTTATAGGTTTTTATGCCCTGAACCTGGTGAACAAGGCCAGCCTCCGCAAGGGGGGCAGCGGCGCCGCCTTCATGGAGGAGTACATGACCGGCGGCCGGGGCACGGGGGGGTTCGTGCTTGCCATGACCCTTGTGGCCACCTATTTGAGCGCGGGCAGCTTCATCGGCGGGCCGGGGACGGCCTACACCCACGGCCTGGCATGGGTATTCCTGGCCATGTCCCAGATTCCCACCGGGTACTATACCCTGATGGCGCTGGGGAAGAAGTTTGCCATAGTCTCCCGGAAGACGGGGGCCAATTCCATAAGCGACTTCCTCCGGGCCAGGTACGAGAGCAACTCCGTGCTGGTAATTGCGTCCCTTTCCATAATCTTCTTCCTGATCGCCGCCATGGCGGCCCAGCTCATAGGCGCGGCCAGGCTGCTCCAGGGCTCCACTGGGCTTGACTACAAGACGGCCCTGATCTTCTTTGCTATCACCGTGGTGGTGCACACCGCCGCAGGCGGGTTCCACGGCGTGGTCCTCAACGACACCCTCCAGGGGGCGGTAATGACCATCTCCACGTCGGCCCTGTTCATCGCCATAGTCAGCAAGGGCGGCGGCATAGGCAATATCGTCCAGGCCATGAAGGCCGTTAACCCGGGAATGATCTCCCCCTACGGGGTGAGCGAGGGCTTCATGACCGTTCCGTGGGTATCCAGCTTCTGGGTTCTGGTAGGGTTTGCCATCATAGGCATGCCCGCCGTGGCCCAGAGGGCCATGAGCTACAAGGACTCAAAGAGCCTCCACTCCGGGATTGTCTACGGCACGGTGGTCTCCCTGGTTCTCCTGTTAGGGATGCACCTTGCGGGGGCCTTCGGGGTTACGCAGGTCTCGGGGATAACCTCCGGCGACCTGGTTATACCAACCCTTATCACAAGCCTGTTCAACCCGGTGGTGGCGGGAATAATCCTGGCTGGCCCCCTTGCGGCGGTCATGTCCACCGTGGACTCCCAGCTTCTGGTGGTAGTGGCGGCCATCGTCAACGACCTGCTGGTGAACTACATTAAGCCCGGGCTCAAGCAGGACTTCAAAAAACTCCGCGCCATCACCATCACCACCTGCTGCATTGTAGGCCTCATCATTGTGGCGCTGGCCTTCGACCCCCCGGAGCTCATGGTGTGGCTGAACTTGTTTGCCACCGCAGGGCAGCTCTCCACCTTTCTGTGGCCCACCATCCTGGGGCTTTACTGGAAGGGCGCCAACGCAGCAGGCGCCATTGCGGGCATGGTGTCCGGCATTGGGACCTATCTGTACTTCAACTACTACATGCCAAGGCCCATCGGGCTTCACCCCATAGTCCCGTCCCTTGCGCTGTCCCTGCTGGCCTTCGTAGTGGTGGCAAAGATGACGAAAAAACCCTCGGAAAAAGTCATAAGGCTCTTCTGGGAGCTGTAGGAAGGGCAAAAGTTAGCTTTTTTAGGAACCTCTGATCATCCGGCTGTTTCCGTAACAACAGCAGAACTTTGACAATAAATTCCGATTTTACACTCTCTGTTAATCTAAATTGTAGGTTAAAAAGGATTTTTAACCGCCTTTTATCCTCTTT
>JAAYQT010000028.1 GCA_012519165.1 Synergistaceae bacterium | reverse complement strand
GGCCATCTGAATGTGAATGCCGCCATAAGGGCCCCAACCCCCCCCAACGTCGACCCGGACGGCCCCGTTGCCGGTGTCAGCCTGCCTTACGCTTCACTGAACCTGGTTGTTGGACAGACCGCAGTCCTGCAAGCCTCCGTAGCGCCGAAGGACGCCATGAACAAGTCGGTCGCATGGTATACAAGCGATAAAACCACAGTCGATGGAACCGCGACCGGCCTTACGGCCACCATAAGAGCCGTTGCCGTCGGTACGGCGAGGATCAGCGTAAAAACCAGGGAGGGCGGTTTTGAAGCGGCCTGCATAGTAACAGTGGCGGACAGCAGCAGCGGATGCTCCGTCGGCGGAACGGCAACTCCTTTAGCCCTGTTCCTCCTGGCGCCTCTCGCCCTACTTCTTAAGCGGCGTTAACGGGAGCAGGCGCGGCGACGTGAACGACGCCCCCTGCCGACTGCTGCCGACCCTTAACGCCGCACGGATACTGAGGACGGCGGGTCTGAACCGGTAGGGACGGGTAAGCAATAATGAAAGCGCCGGGGGGCGGTTAGAGTTTAAAAACCATCTCCGGCGCTTTTATCCAAGCCAGTTTATGGACCCCCTGCCCATGTCGGTTGAGCGCAATGTTTTATTTTATCCGTTTGATTTTCAAGTGATATATTGCTTCAATTCAGATATAATAAACTGGAAACTTCATGATGGAAGAAGTGTGATGGTATGACTGAATACTATGCAGTGATAGATAAGGACGAGGACGGGCAATTCTTCGCCTACGTTCCGGAGCTGCCAGGTTGTCAAACCTGTGGGGATACCATGGAGGAACTGCTTGCAAATCTGGAGGAAGCCATAGGATTGTACCTTGAGGTTGTTGAGAAACCCCATGATTTCCCAAACGTGCGGAAAGTGGCCGTCGGATGATGAGTCCAAAGCTCCTGCGGATGACCGGAGCTGAGGTAATTTCTTTTTTGGAGAAACATCAATTCAGGCGCGCGCGTCAAAAGGGAAGTCACGTTATTATGAAAAACAATAGGGGTGAAGCAGTAGTTATTCCACTGCGCAAAGGAAAAATTCTGGGAGTCGGAATTCTGAAGGCCATACTTAAAAGCGTAGGGATTGCTGAAGATGAAGTTCGAAAGTAGTAAAGCGCCGGGGCAGCCCTGAAATTTGCACTGCTAATGCATCACTACGAGAGCGTTTTGGCGTGGATGAGAAAAATATGGCAACCGTGTCTAGATATATAGGCGAAGCTGCGGTGGAGATCGGCTACGAATTCCAAACCTTAATTAATGTGAAACTATTCTATTGTTTTGGTGGACGCAGGTAAGTAGTCCCCCATGTTTTCGATTTTTTTCTGCTTTCGCAGCGTACAGTAAAATGCCCCTTGACAGGTTAGACCGGATGGTCTAACCTGTCAGTCTGTAAGGATGGAACAGTAAAGGAGGCGCGCTGTGCAGACACGCAACAGAAGGCTGGATGATGAAAAAAGAACCGCTCTTATTGAGGCCGCCATGGAGGAGATTGCCGCCAACGGCATTGAGGGGGCCTCTTACAACAGGATTATAGAGCGATCAGGCCTCAGCAAGGGCGCCGTTTACTACTATTTCGAGAACAAGGAGAGTCTTTACGGCACAGTCCTCGATGAGGTGGAGCACAAGTTTATCGCCGCAGTGGGCAGGCTGAAGATGCCCGAGACAAAAGAGGAGTTCTGGCTTCTGTGCAGGGCGCACTACGAGAAGGCGATCCGCTTCGGCTCCGATAATTTTGATATGGTGAAGGTAGTCAGAAGCCTTATAGAGCCCTTTACAACAGGCAAAAAAGACGGGGAGATTTATGAAAATTTCAGGAAGATTGACCGGTGGACGTCCTTTCTTTTAAAAAAAGGACAGGCGCTTGGGGCGATTAGAAGAGACGTTTCCGAGGATCTTATTAAACGAGTGCTGCAGGCAGTTGGTCACGCCATGGACTCATGGTTTTTCGAGATGCTGGAGAAAAAGCCTGAAAGCGCCGATTTAGATTTATTTTTAAATTTTGCGATGGATATGTTCGAAAGAATTTTGTCGCCGGGAGGGGCAGTATAGATATGGCAAAGTCAATTTTTTCAAGGCTCAGCGTAGTATTATGGGTTCTTCTGGTTCTTGCCGGGGGCGTTTTTATGGCGGTGCGGGTTAACGCAAAGCTGCAGGAGGCCTCCGCCAACACCGCCGCCATGGAACAGGCGGAAGAAGTCCCCATCCCGGTGGATGTTGTCAGGCTCGCAAGGCAGGACTGGGAGGTATGGCGCAGCTACTACGGCCAGGCCAAGGCCGGCAAGAGCCAGGCAGTTACCTCCTACGTGAAGGAGATAGTCAGGGAAGTCCACGTACAGATAGGGGACAAGGTAAAGGCGGGGCAGGTGCTTCTGACCCTCTCATCCCAGGATTTTCAGGCCTCCGCTGCGGCTAACAGGGCCAGCTACGACGACGCGGTAAGGGAGTACGGCAGGCTTTCCGAGCTTCATAAATCGGGAGGGGTATCCCAGTCCCAGGTGGAGCAGGCCTATTCAAAGATGAAGAATGAAGAGGCAAAGCTTCAGTCGTCCAAATCCAGCCTCGCCCGCACCCAGATCAGGGCCAGCATCGACGGCATAGTTGCAAGCCGTTCCGTGGAGCCGGGAGAGGTGGTAACCGACGGCAATACTCTTTTGACGATCATCGACCTCACGGACCTGGAGGCGGAGATCATGGTCTCCCGCAGGGATATCATGAGCCTGAACAGGGACACGCCGGTAGTGGCGGAGAGCGACGGGAAGAAGACCGCCTGCTCCATAAAGAGGATCAGCCCCGAGGCGGCTAAGGGTTCGGGCCTTTACCCGGTGGTGGTGTGTCTGGACGGTCTGGACGTGCTTCCGGGAACTCACGTGGAGGCCCGGTTTATGGTTGAGAAAAGAACGGGCCTGATTGTCATCCCCTCCGAGATTGTGCAGCGGAGGGGCGATAAAGCCTATGTTTATGTGGTGGAGGGAGACCGGGCAAAACTTCGGGAGATAACCCCGGGAGAAGGGCAAAACGGCGCCCTGGCCGTTGACGCGGGGCTTTCAGAGGGGGACCTGGTGGTCCTCAGGGGCTTCAATCTGCTTTACGACAACGCCCTGGTCAAAATATCAGAAGAGACCGCGGTCAGTCTGGCCGGTAACTAGTCATGGGCGGCCTTGTACGTTTCTGCATAAAGCGCCCGGTCTTCACCTGGGCGACGGTGCTTGTCCTCCTTCTGCTGGGGGTGAGCAGCTACAATCAGCTTGCCGTAGCCCTTCTTCCCAAGATAGATATTCCCGTGGTGGTGGTGCAGACCAGGTACACCGGCGCCAGCCCCAACGAAATCGAGCAGCTGGTCACCAAGCCTGTGGAGGACTCCATCGCCGACCTGGAGGGGCTCGACAAGATCACGAGCTATTCGGCGGAGAGCAACTCCTTCGTCATCCTGGAGATGGAAGTGGACGTAGATGTGGACCAGGCCCTGGTGGACGTGTCCAACAAGGTGAAATCCGCCAGACACAAGATGCCCAGGGAGATAGACGAGCCCATCTTCAGAAAAGTGGACGTAAACGCCCAGGCTTTTATGGTAATAGCCTTCAAGAGCTCCCTCCCGGAAAAAGAGGCCAAGAAGACAATTGAGGACAATATTGTCCCAAGGCTTTCGAGGGTGGAGGGAGTCGGCCAGGTTAACGTAACGGGAGGGCGGGACAGGGAGATACGCATACTGCTCGATCCGGTGGCCCTCAGCGAATACAGCGTAAGCATCCAGACTCTGGCGGCGGTGGTGACCGCCAACAACATCACCAACCCTTCGGGCTATATTACCCAGGAGAAGGACGAAACCTGGCTCCGCCTGATAGGGGAGTTCAACCGGGTGGAGGACCTGGATAACATCATGATCCCCACCGCCTCGGGCAACCCGGTGAGGGTCAGAGACCTGGGCAGGGTGGTGGACGGCGAGCAGGATGTGCGCTCCATCGCGAGGGTAAACGGGGACTCCGTGGTCCAGCTCAGGATAAGCTCCCGGCCCAACTCCGACGTCGTAAAGGCGGGAGAGCTGGTAAAGAGGGAGCTGGAGCGGATTTTAAAAACCATGCCGGAGTTTACGGCGGAGATTCCCTTTGATGATACATCCTTCGTGGAGTCGTCGGTAAAGAACGTGCTCCGGGACATGGGCTTCGGCATTCTGCTCACCGTGGCGGTGCTGTACCTCTTCCTAAAGAGGTTTTCGGCCACCTTTATAGTATCGGTGGCCATGCCCGTGGCCCTCTTTGCCACCTTCATGCCCCTGGCCATGCACGGCTACTCCCTTAACATCATGAGCTCCCTGGGGCTTGCCATCTCCATGGGGGTGCTGGTAAACAACTCCATCCTCATCATCGAAAACATCTACCGGTACCGGGATATGGGCTACGCCCCGGCGGAGGCCGCCGAGAAGGGCACCATTGAAATATCCCTGTCCGTCATCGCCGGCACGGCCACTAACCTGGGCGTGTTCATCCCGGTGGCGATTATGAAGGGCATTGCGGGGCAGTTTCTTGTCCAGTATGCCATGACCATAGTCTACGCGACATTTTTCTCCCTCTGGGTTTCCCTTACCCTCACTCCGTCCATGGCGGCCCGGATCAAGCCCGACCAGGGTATTCCAAGGCTGGGGCGCATTCTGTGCGGCTGGTGGGACTGGGTCTATTCCGGCTTTGAGGAGATGTTTCTGTTCTTCCTTAAGGTCAGTCTGGCCCGGCCGGTAATAACCATCCTGGCATTTCTTGGGCTGACCTTCGGAGTTTTCAGGATGGGCGGTCTTATTGGGTCGGAGATGATGCCCCGTACCGACAGCGGCGTGATGACCACCAGTATAACCCTGCCCAGCAATACGCCCGTCTGGGTCGCGGAAGACCGGGCGAAGGAGATTGAAAGGGAGATAAAGCGGACCCTGCCGTCGCTTAAATATGTCGTATCCACCGTGGGCGCCTCCGGAAGAAACCAGGGAACCCACAAGGCGACCATCGAGGCTTATTTCGAGGAGGATCCGAACCGTCCCTCCACCATGGAGATGGCGGACATGCTGCGCCCCTTCATCAACTCCATGCCGGGAGTAGACGGAGCGGTGAGCGGCTTCCGGCAGAATATGGGCGGCGGCAAACCTATTCAGCTGGTGGTGAAGGGCGAGGACCTGGAGACCCTCTACCGGATCGCGGAGAAAATACGGGACAGGATAAGGACCGTCCCCGGCATAGTGGACGCGGGAATAGACGTGGAGATGGGCAAGCCGGAGCTTCAGATCATCCCTGTAAGATGGCGGCTCTCCCAGTTCGGCATAGATATGACCACCCTCTCCCAGGTGATCTACGGCTACCTGGTGGGGATGGACGCGGGTAAATTCAGGCAGGACGGCTTTGAGTACGATATTAAGGCAAGGATAAGCCCCGACAAGGCCACCGATATTTTCAAAGTGCAGGATCTGCCCATTATGACCGGCTTTGGCCTCATGCCCCTGAAGGAATTTGCGGAGGTGCAGTGGAGGGACGGCCCCACGGAGGTGGTCCGGAAGGACAGACAGAAGGCCGTAACAGTAGAAGCGGACGCCCGGTACATCACCGTGGGAGAGGCTACCGCGAACGCCAGAAAGGCTATTGAGGGTATTGAGCTGCCCCGGGGCTATATGATCGATTACGG
>JAAYQT010000240.1 GCA_012519165.1 Synergistaceae bacterium | reverse complement strand
CATAGAAAAACCCTTCCCCGCGCCCGACCAAAACACGGTTTCCATTGAGGATATCAGGGGCAGCTACGTGATACTGGACGATTTCGAGTACCCCGCCAACCAGTTCATCGACCTGGGCAGGGAGTTCGTTTCCGTTGGGTCGGGGACAAAGGGCTACTACTTCGCGGAGATCTCGGGCCGCAGCTGGCTCGGCCCCTACGAGGCCATAAAGCGCTACCGTCGCCTGATAAACAGGGATATGCCCGAAGAGGGCAAGTGGACCTTGCTTGGGCGTATTACGGGCGTGGAGATGGTTATCCCCCAGGCTGAGAAGGTAAAGACCATTACCGCCCGGTGGGGGTGGGTGGTTACTCCGGTGGCGCTGTACATTCCCGGACACACCTTCGCATTCTACGAGGCCGACAGCGAGGTTGGCGGAAACTTCGCCGGCGAGGAGCGGATGGAGGAGATTAAGGCTCCCCTCTACACGGTGCGCGTAATTCCTGACGACATATCTCCCGAAGGGCTAGTGGAGATCTTTGCGGCCACTATTAAGGAGAAGAACTTCGACCTGTTCAAAGAGTGCATTTCTCCCGACAGGCAGAGAAACAAGAAAGAGGAGTCCCTGATCAACTACCACTGGGACCTGCACCTGGACCGTTTCGCCACCCTTTATGTACACGTCACCACCGAGGAGGCGAAGATAGAGGTAATAAGCGGCTTCGACAGCGGGACGGGAGTGGAAGACTTCTTCCTGGATGAAGAACAGAAGGAGAAGATAAAGGAGATCTCCGGGGATGTGGTGGAGCAGGCCCTGGTATTTACCCACGCATGGGACGAAAAAGGCAGGCAGTACGGCTCCCCCAAGCCCCACTACCTGAAAAGGAAGAACAAGGGCCGCTGGTACGTGGACAACTTTGAGCAGCCCTTCTAAAACGGAGGAACAGTCTATGAAAAGCTTTAAAAAACTCGCCGTAGCGCTCCTGCTTATGGCCGTCTTGTGCGGCGGGGCGGGAGCCAACGACTACAGACAGTTTACTGCGGAAGAGATGGTTCCCCTGGTCGAGAAGAATATCGCCGAGGCGGAGGGCAGCCTCCTGGAGGGATTAGCCTCTGCGGAGGCTCTGCTCAAATCCGCTAAAACGGACGCCTCCCAGATGACGGGCAAGTGGAACGAGCTGGTGGAACAATTTTTTAACGGGCCCGCCATAAAGGAGCTGGCCGTCTCCTCGGCCAATCTTCTTATGGCCCTGGAAAACGCCAGAATGGATCCTGCCCAGTCATCTATTAAGGGACAGGATCTGACGGCGGGCAGGTCCGTTTACCAGGAGGCGGAAGAGCTGGTGGATTTTGCCAGGGAGGTTCAGTCCGTAGGGGAGGCGGTGGCATGGACTCTCAAGGTAAACCGCCATATTGAATCCCTTGAGAAGGATATCGAAAACGCCCCCGTCAGGGTGGGCGCCTATGTGGAGGAGATGAGGGCCATGAGCGCCTCCCTCGACATAATCCTTCGCCAGGGAAGAAAGGTCTTTGATGATCTCCGCAGAGGTCAGGCGACGCCCGCGGGCGCCAGGGAGGAGTTCAGCCGGTATCTGTCCGACATAGTATTTATCAGGACAAAGACCCAAAACGCGGCCGTGAGCCTGATAAACACGTCAAAATATCTGGAGTCGGACGGAAGCTGGGTAATCCCCGCTACGGAGCTTAAGCGCATGGAGGTCCTGGCAGAATACTGGAAGGACGCCGCCAATCTCTACCCCTCCATTGGCAGGGAAATAACGGCCGCTACGGCCCGATGGGCCCCTTTGCCCAAGGCCTCCTGGAACAGCTATCTGGAGTCCGGGAAGGAGTTCACCGAGGTCTACGGACCTCTTATAAAGGGGGATCTCTTCAAGGGAATACGCCACTTCGAGGGAAAGAACTACGCCGACCTGCCCATGGTGGTGTTAGAAGCGGAGACGACCGTCAGAACGGTCCTGTCCGCCGTAGTCGAGGCGGAAAAGGACCTTGAAAAAAGAAAAAAAGCTCTGGAGGACGACGAAAGGCTGACGGCCAAGGAGAAGGACGAGGTGGCCCGCCTGGAGAAAGAGTACGGGCCAGAAACTCAAAGGATCCTCTACAGGGCAGTATTCACCAGGGGACAGTGGTATGACAAGATGACCAACCTGATCCTCCTCATTGAGCAGTTTGAGAAGAGCGGCTCGACGGACAACCCTATCTACCGCAAGGCGAAGGAGGAGTACCGGGAGTTCGAGGAGGGCAGGAACCCGGACCAGGTTGCGGCAAAGAAGACCTGGGACCATTTCCAGGCAAAGAAGAAGGAAGCCCAAAAAAGGCTAGATGAAATTGCGGCCGCCCACGCCAAAAGAAAGGTAGGGCTGGGGCTGAAGCCAGTTATCGTTGGGGGCAAGCTTTGAGGCGATCCTTGAGGGAGCGGGAGATAAAAGGGCGGTGTTGACGGTGAAGGAGCGATTGCTGAAAATGGCGGCGGTCTTTATCCTGGTCCTGACTCTGGCTGCGTCGTGGCTGCAGCAGGCTGGGGCGCAGGAGAAGGAGAGGACCCTCGACTCCATAATAACCTACGAAAACTCCCTTATTAAGGCGGGAGTGGGCATGACGGGGGAGCTCCTGAAAACGACGAAAACTGAAAAATCAGCCACCGAGGACGCCTGGAACGAGATTTACAAGGTTTATTTTGCGTCCTTCGCCACTATAGGCCATTTTGAATTTGACAGCCTTCTGAAGAAAGAAAGAAACGAGTCGGTTGCGGCCCGGGCTGCGGAATGGGCTGAAGCGGTAAAACTTTTTACGTCAGAGCTTCAGAGCGCGGGAGAGGTGGTGACCTGGCAGAGAGGGCTTAACCGGGAGATAGACTCGCTGGAGTTTGACACTAAACATGTAGGCGAGAGAGTGAGCGCCTATCTCAGGGCCCCGTCCCGGGATGGCCCGAGGGCGGAGGGAATTATGGGGGAGCTGAAATCGGGCAAGCTGACCACCTCCGCGCTGCAGGAGCGCCTGGACGATGTACGCTCCATGAAGAGCGCCGCCGAAAATATCTCTGCCGCCGTCATTCGTGCAGTGGACGAGACGGGGAGAAGTTACTCGCTAAAAAAGGAGATGCCCCGGCCCATAGCCAAAATTCTTGAGTCCTGGACAGACATGGCGGACCGACACCCTGGCGTTGATCCGGAGATTGCCGGGGCCCCGGCGGAATGGGTACCCATCGCCAAAAAGCGCTGGGAAAACTACAGCAAGGCGAGGGAGGAGTTTAACAAGGCCTTCGGTCCCCTGCTGGAGGAAAAAATCTTTAAAGATATTCCCATCTACAGGGATTACGGTTACGAGGATCTTGCAAAACCCTTCCGCAAGCTGGAGCTCGACCTTAAGGTAGCCCTTGCGGCCTCGGCGCAGAAGGATAAAAGCGAAGCGGAACTCCGGCGGGCCATAGCAAGGGACGAGGAGCTGACTCTTAAGGAGCAGCAGCAGGTATGGACTCTGTGGGGCTCGGTCTCGCCGGACAAGAAAAGGAGCCTCCAGTATGAATATTCAGTGGCTGGAGGAGGGTCCGTCAGGATTCGGGAAATCCAGCTTGCACTGATTAAGCTTCCCGAGGAGTCCGGGGAGTACAAAAAGCTCAAGGAAGAGGCGGTTCTGCTGTCGGAATTCAGGCGCCCGGATCAGCTTGCAGTGGTAAAAAAGATCAGGGAGTTTGAGGATCTTGAGAAAAAAGTGGAGGAAGAGGTACGAAAAATAGTAGCCGTACACGAGAAAAGAAGGCGTTCCCTCGGGATGGAGCCCGGGATTTTTTCCCGGTAACGGCACGGGAGGAAAAATGAAGGGAGGAAGAAATCATGGTACTATTCAGGACTCTTTGCGTTGTTATGGTCATTGGCGCAGTATTTTACCCTACCGCGTCCTTCGGGGCCGACGCCAAGGCCCTGCTCTCGGAGGCCAATACCCTGTTCAGAAACGCGGACAAGGACTTCATGTCAGGAAAGATGGACAGCGCCTGGGAGGCGGTACAAAAGGCTAAAGAAGCTATTTCCGCCGCCAAAGAGGCGGACCCGTCAAATTCCCAGGTTACTTCTCTGGAGAAGCGCATCGATCAGCTTGCCGACAAGATAGAAAAAAGAAGGGGCGGGCCGTCCCCGGCAGGGACGTCGGAAAAACCTCAGCCCCGGGCAGAAGCCCCCCAACGGCTCCCCGCCACTGCATCCCGATACCTGATGGAGGCCGACAGGGCCCTGAAGAGGGCCGAAGAACTGCTTGGTCCGGACAGGGACAAGCAGGACCCGGGGCGGCTTCCGGCCAGACTACGGGAGGCCCTCGACCCGGCGGAGAAGAATATTAACAAGCTTCTTGAGGAGTTCCCTGATTTTAAAGACCACCCGGACGTGACCCCAAAAGTTGAACGGCTGGAGGCGGCCCGGAAGGAACTGAAGGCCCTGGAAGAGGCCGCGTCTGCCTCAAAGGAAGCCGCAGAGGCCGATACCGCCCGAAAAGAGGCGGAGAGCGGCGAGTGGCTTAAGAAACTCCGCCCCTTCGTGGCGGCCAAATCCAGCATGGACGACGCCCCCTATTACGACCCTGAAAAGGAGATGCTCTCCTACGCGGGCTTTGACATCGGCGCTGAGGAACTGGCCAAAAGGCACAGAATTCACGCCGAAGCGGCAGCGGCCCTGCAGGAATACAGAAATGCCGGAGTTAAAGAGCCCCTCGAACTCCTTGCAGAGACTGCGGGCGAGATTGGGAGCCGCCTCGGCAAGTTTAACGCCGCCCTCGACGGTCTTGGCCGGATTGCGCTGAACGAGGCCAGACAGCAGCTGGACTGGGGCAGAGAGTTTATGGCCGAGAACCTGTCAAAGGCGGAACGGGGCGAGGACTTCATCATTCTTTCACGGGACGTCCTGGTTGGAATTCAGTCGAGGCTTGATCAGGCCGCCGTCTTCCTAAAAAAGGACGACCAGGAGCTTGCCGGGGCCAGGTCGGACTACGACGCCCTCGACAGAGACGGGGCGGTTCTCCGGGAGAAGCGCGCTGAAAAAATACTCATGCTCCCAGAAAAATATAGCGGTGACGGCGGCGAGGAAATCCGCAGTACGGCT
>JAAYQT010000239.1 GCA_012519165.1 Synergistaceae bacterium | reverse complement strand
GTCAGCCCGCTTACGTGGAGTGGCTTAAGGAGAGAGCCGGCGAGGACTGGCTGAACCTTGCCCTTGATTGCGCCAAAGCCGCCAACGAAAAGGCCAAGTAGAGACCTATGACGCAGCCCCGTCAACCGGAAGCCGGCGGCCTCTCCCGCGCCATCCGGAAGCTTGAGATGTTTGCGGCATGGATCGCCTGCTTTTTGATGCTGATCAATGTCGGCGATATACTCCTTGGCATTTTTTGCCGCTACTTTCTAAAAAGCTCCATCATATGGACTGAAGAGGCGGCCCGCTTTTCGCTGGTCTGGATGGTCATGACGGGGGCAGTGTGCGCGGCAATCCGGGGCGACCACATGGTGATTGACTTTGTGGTCCCCCGTTTTCCCGCTTTCCTTCGGAAACTGGTGGAGTGGGCCCGATTCATTCTTAATGTCGGGCTTATCGGACTTATGACCTGGCTCGGGTGGACGAATGCCGTACAGATGTGGCACATGAAGACCATGGCGCTGAACATCCCAAAGACCATACCCCTCCTGTCCGTCCCCGCAGGTTTTGCCCTTTTGCTGGCGGGCACGGTTCTTTTGCATCTTCGTACCCTGAAAGGAGAGGATTGACATGGGCATGTCCATGCTTTTTGCCTTCCTGGCCCTCATGGTTCTGGGCGTTCCCCTGTATATAGCCCTACTCTCCACCTCGCTGCTGGGAGTGACCATGCTGGGGGACTGGACGGTGCTCCGGGTGATGAGCCAGCAGTTTTTCGGCGGGATGGACGTATTCTCGCTGATGGCCATACCCTTTTTCATCCTTGCCGGAATCCTTATGAACCGCTCGGGCCTGACGGACCGCCTTCTGGACTTCAGCCGCCTGGTCGTGGGTTCAGTGCGGGGCGGCCTGGGCTACGTAAACGTGGTAGGAAGCGTAATCCTGGCAGGGGTTAACGGTTCGGCCGCCGCCGACGCCTCCGCCCTTGGCTCAATCCTCATCCCCGCCATGATTAAAGACGGCTCTCCCGCCCACTATGCGGCCGGGCTTACTGCGGGGAGCGCCCTTATAGGCCCCATAATACCGCCCAGCATCTTCATGATCATCTATGCCTCCATGACCAACACTTCCATCGGAGGGCTGTTTGCCGCCGGTTTCATACCGGGGTTTGTCCTGGGCGGGGCCTTTATGATTATGAACTACTTCTACTCAAAGAAGTACCACGTGCCGGTGGCGGATTTTTCCGAGGTCCGGAAAAACATGAAGGAGATCCTTACCCGGTCGGTGGCAGCCCTGGTGGCGCCCCTGATCATAATCGGCGGTATTGTTACCGGTATTGTTACCCCCACGGAATCGGGCGCGCTGGCGGTGGGCTACTGTCTTGCCGCGGGCCTTTTCTACACAAGGCAGCTGACCCTCAGGGTCATAGGGGAGTCCCTCTACGAAACCGTACGCCTTTCCAGCTCCATATTCATTATTATGGGAGCGGCTACGGTCATCGGCTGGCTGTTAAAGTGGGAGCAGATACCCCAGAAGTTCGCTTCCCTCATTCTCGGCGCCGGGATGCTGGATAAACCCTGGCTCCTGATGGTGGTATTGAGCGCCATAATTTTCCCCGTGGGAATGTTTATGGAGGAGGTCTCCACCCTGGCCCTGCTGACGCCCATCTTTACGCCCATCGCCATAAAGGCGGGCATCGATCCCCTTCACTTCGGAATTGTAATGACCCTGAACGTAACCATTGCGCTTATTACGCCGCCCATGGGAGCGTGCAACTACATTGTTGCGGCGGTCGGAAAAGTCCCCCTGGCTGATGTTTTTAAAAATATCTGGCCCTTTATCGGGGTATCGCTTTTTGTTCTACTGCTTATAATCACATTCCCGTCGCTTACGACCCTGGTTCCGCGTATGTTGAACCTGTAAAGGAAGGAGCTAATAATGAACCACCCTTATCAGGATATTCCTATCAGTCTGCCGGATTTTTTTTCCTGGGATTCCTCTAGGGCCGTTCCCGTTGAGGAGTGCGGAGAGCCCATTGTCTCGGCGAGCTATATTCCCGAGAAGATACTTACAAGCCCCCAGTACTTCATTCACGGCATCAGCGGGGCGGTTGCCGACTGTTTTGTGCGCAGGTCGGTCCTCCTACGGCTGATCGACGCCGCAAACATGCTTCCGAAGGGGCTGAGGTTTGTCCTGGTGGACGCTTGGAGGCCCAGGATGGTCCAGACCTCGCTTTTCCAGAAGTTCCGCTCCGAGCTCAGGGGAAAGATGCCCCTTCTTAGCGACAGGGAGATCACGGACCTGGCGTCCCAGTTCGTGGCGCCCCCTTCGGTGGCTACCGCCCACCCCTCTCCCCACGTAACGGGCGGAGCGGTGGACCTTGCCGTTGTGG
>JAAYQT010000027.1 GCA_012519165.1 Synergistaceae bacterium | reverse complement strand
TCCGCTTTTCCCGCCACCATCAGGCTGGCCGCCCTATCCATGCTAATAGCAATTATTTTAGGCGTCCCCTTCGGCATCATCTCGGCAATCCGGCAGTATTCATTTTTCGACTCGGTCACAATGGTGTTTGCCATGGTGGGCCTTTCCATGCCGGTATTCTGGCTCGGAATATTGCTCATCCTGTTTTTTTCCGTTCATTTAAGATGGCTCCCCTCGTCGGGCTTTAATACCATGGCTGCCATGATTCTGCCGTCGGTTACCCTTGCCGCCCAGTCGATTGCCATAGTAACCAGGATGACCCGCTCAAGCATGCTGGAAGTGGTCCGGCAGGACTACATCCGGACCGTCAGAGCGAAGGGGCAGAAGGAGTCGGTAGTAATCTGGAGGCACGCCCTGGGCAATGCCCTGATCCCGGTGGTAACGGTGGTGGGGCTCCAGTTCGGCCACCTCCTGGGAGGGGCCGTGCTTACTGAGTCAATTTTTTCAATCCCCGGTGTGGGGAGGCTCATGGTGGACGCCATCAAGATGAGGGACTACCCGCTTGTTCAGGGGGGAGTGCTCTATATTGCGGTTGCCTTCAGCCTGGTTAACCTGCTGGTGGACCTGGTGTACGCCTGGGTTGACCCCCGCATCAAGGCGCAGTACAAATGACGGGGAGCAGAAGGGTCAGGAGGTACTTTGATGTACGATCAAGCTGAAAAAAACATGGGGCAAAGCCTGAACGGGCCAAGAGAGGTTTTAAAAAGGCTGAGCCGGGCCCCGCTGGCCATGGCGGGACTTGTGACAGTGCTGATTCTTGTGGTTGCCGCAGTATTTGCCGGGTACATAGCGCCTTACGGATATGCCGACCAGGACCTTATGGCGGCCTTCGAGGAGCCTTCCCGAACCCATATTTTCGGGACTGACGAATTCGGGCGGGATATCTTCAGCCGCATTGTTTACGGCGCAAGGGTTTCGCTTCAGGTCGGCTTCATTGCAGTCGGAATCGCCGTGTTCGTCGGGGGCTTCCTGGGAGCCATTGCAGGCTACTACGGCGGCTTTGCCGACAACGCCATTATGAGGGCCATGGATATTCTGCTCTCAATCCCCTCCATCCTGCTCGCCATCGCCATCGCCGCCTCCCTTGGGCCGGGCCTTTTCAACCTCATGATCGCCGTGGGTATTTCATCCACTCCCAACTATGCCCGCATTGTGCGAGGGTCGGTGCTCTCGATCCGCAGCCAGGAGTTTGTGGAGGCGGCGAAAGCGGTGGGGTCGTCGGACCTTCGGATCATCATGAAGCATATTATCCCCAACTGCCTTGCGCCCATCATCGTCCAGTCCACTCTGGGGGTGGCCATTGCCATCCTGACAGCGGCAGGATTATCGTTCATCGGCCTGGGAATCCAGCCCCCCATCCCAGAATGGGGCGCCATGCTTTCGGGAGGCCGGGAGTATATCCGGGATTACGCTTACATGACCATCTTTCCCGGTCTTGCCATCATGATTACAATACTTGCGCTTAACTTCCTCGGCGACGGGCTCAGGGATGCCCTTGACCCCAAGTTGAAGCGATAGGAGAATGCCCGGAATGGAAGAGAAGAGACTGCTGCTTGACATTCAGGACCTGTCCATCCGTTACGAGACGGAAGGCGGCGCGGTCCATGCCGTAGAGCATCTTAACCTGTCCCTAGCGCCCGGGGAGAACCTCGGTTTCGTGGGGGAGACCGGCGCCGGCAAGACCACTGCGGCCCTTGGAATAATGAGGCTTGTGCCCAGCCCCCCGGGAAGGATTGT
>JAAYQT010000238.1 GCA_012519165.1 Synergistaceae bacterium | reverse complement strand
TACCAGAGCCGCCAGGGCGCCCGCCAAGGTCCTGGGGGCGGTGGACCGGGCGCTTGCCCGTTCCAGAATATTTCGCATGTCGGCGGAGTTGAACTTAATGCCTCCAGAAAGGTCCGCGTGGCCGGGCCTGGGGGCGGTGACGGCCCTCTCCCGCGCCGTTGCTTCGTCCATGGCCCAGGGGTTCATAACGCCGTCCCAGCTCTCCCACTCGGCGTTGCCGATGGAAATCCCCACGGGTGCGCCGGTAGTCACGCCGCCCCGCAGGCCGCCCCAGACGGTGAGTTCGTCCCTCTCCACGTTCTTTCGGCCCCCGCGCCCGAAGCCTCTCCTGCGCCTGGCCATTACGCCGTCCAGGAAGTCTTTTGACACGGCAAGCCCTGCCGGGAGGCCTTCCGCAATCACCAGGAGCCCCCTGCCGTGGGACTCGCCGCTGGTGAGGAAGCGCCAGGTCATCGGTCCTCGCCCCTTCCCGCCAGCCGGTCCAGGGTGGAGAAGAAACCGGGGTAGGATACGGCGGCGCACTCGTGCCCCTCTATCTCCACGGGGCCGTCGGCTGCCAGGGCCGCCACCGCAAAGGCCATGGCCGCCCGGTGGTCCCCTGCGGAGGAAACCCTTCCCCCCGTGAGCTTCGACGGGCCCGTGATCCTCCACCCGTCCTCAAGCTCGGTGACTTTGGCGCCAAGGACGGTAAGCCCTTCGGCTACAACGGCAATCCGGTCGCACTCCTTGTAGCGGAGCTCCATGGCGTCCCTTATCTCGGTGGTACCCTCCGCCATGGCGGCGGCCACGGCCAGGATGGGAAGTTCGTCGATCATCAGCGGGATCTCCGCGCCGCTTACCTCCGTGCCCTTAAGCCTGCTGGAGTGAACGGTAATGGTCCCTGCCGGCTCGCCCCCCTGCAGCCCTAAAGGTTCCACCGTGCAGGCCAGACCCATCCGCCCCAGCGCTTTAAGCAGTCCCGTGCGGGTGGGGTTCAGCCCCACGTTCCCGAGGACCACGCAGGAGTCGGGGAGGATGGCCGCCGCCACTATCCAGAAGGCCGCCGAGGAAAAATCGCCGGGTATTGTCCACTCCCCGCCGGAGAGGGGCCGGGAAGGGGCGATGGTTATGCTGTTGCCGTCCATGTAGAGGGGTATTCCAAGGTGGGTAAGCATTCTTTCCGTGTGGTCCCTTGACTTGAGGGGCTCGATGACGGTGGTGGGCTCGTCGGTGGAGAGGCCCGCAAGTAAAAGGGCCGTTTTTACCTGGGCGCTCGCCGTTTTTAGGGAGTGGGTGGCGCCCCTGAGTTTTCTGCCGGTGATCTTAAGGGGGAGGTTATCGCCGCCCCTTTCTCCGGTGATGGAGGCGCCCATGGCCCGCAGGGGCTCCGTAACCCTGAGCATTGGCCGCTTCGACAGGCCGTCGTCGCCCGCAAGGGTGGCCTCAAGGCCGGGCAAGCCCGCCAGGAGGCCGCAGAGGGTCCTGGCAGTGGTGCCCGAGTTGCCGGCGTCCAGAGCCCCGGCGGGGGAGGAGAGGCCCGACGGGGCGGAGATGGACAGGGTGCTACCTTTTTTGGATACAACGGCCCCCATCTTCTGCAGGCAGCCCAGGGTGGACGCGCAGTCTGCGCCGTCGGCAAAATTCCGTACCGTCACCCCTCCGGAGGAGACGGCCCCGAGGATGGCCGCCCTGTGGGATATGGACTTGTCGCCCGGAACCGTAACCGTACCTGAAATTCTCTTTGCCGACCTGATGACCTTCATTGCCTGCACGCCCCTTTTGGTTTTAAGTGAGAATAAAAAAAGACCGGACCCGGCTGGAAACCGGATCCGGTCTTTGCTTTTTGTTTTACCTTTCCCCCCCGGGGAGCGGTCTTGTCTCTGTGCTGATGACCCCTTTATCCCCGAAGCTTTATGAAGCAAGCCGTCTATCGGTTTCCAGAACAGAGTTGACCAGGGGATAATAATAATATCCCTGGTCGCAGCTAAACGCGAAGGCAAATACAAAATTGGCGTTTATCCTGGAAATCATCGGACAGCTTCTCCCTTCCTCAAAGATTGGAACGTACAATACAGCCTTTCGCCCCTCCTGTCAAGCCCGAAGAGCGCAAAATTTTTTTACCCGCCGGCGGCTATGTAAGCCGCGCGGGCAAGGGTGGCCGCGCCGACGGGGAGGGCGCTCTCGTCAGCAATGAACCTTGGGCTGTGCCAGGGGTATACCGCCCCTATGGCCTCGTTGCCCACCCCGAGCCAGAACATGCAGCCGGGAATTAGCTCCTGGAAGAGGGCGAAGTCCTCCCCTCCCATGGAGGGCGCGGCAGTTATGATTTTATCCTCCCCCGCCTCCATGGATGCAGCCCGGATGCAGCAGGCGTAAGAGGCCCCGTCGTTTATGACGGCGGGGAGATCCCGCCTTATGTTCACTTCTGCGCCGCACCCTAGGGCTGCCGCCGTGGAGGAGGCTATTTCGGAAATCCTCCTGTGGAGGGCGTCCCGCACCTCGTGCCGGAAGGAGCGGACTGTGCCCGTCATTTCTACAGTTTCCGGGATTACGTTATTGGCCGTCCCGCCCTGCACGGTCCCGAAGGACACCACCGCCGATTCCAGGGGGTCCGTGTTCCGGCTGACTGCGG
>JAAYQT010000237.1 GCA_012519165.1 Synergistaceae bacterium | reverse complement strand
TTGTACATATAGAAGAAGACCCGTCTATTATAGACGAGTCTTCCGTAATGGGCCAGTTTGTTGATGCCGCAGGATTTACTTAAAAATTTTCTACAGAAGGTCCGGGAAGGGGCAGTCCGCCAGGAGATCTGCTATCTCTTCGGGAGAATGCCAGTCCCCGTCGTTCATGCCGGGGCAGGACAGCGCGGCCCGTTCCCAAGTCTCCGGGCTTTCGAGCAGCGAGGGCCAGAAGGGGAACAGCCTGCACTGCATGGGCCGGACTTCGTAGACCAGGCAGAGGTTGGTCTTTTCATCATGAAAGATGCAGTCGCCGCCCCTTTTTTCCTTAAGGCTGGGGGCCTCCCACCTTGATGTGGTATAGCGGTCCCTGAACTCCTGCAAACTCAAACCCAGTTGGGCGGCCAGCGCCGCCTCTTCTTCCGGGGTGTAGAATATGGCCCCCGGCTCCCCCCTGCAGCATCTGCCGCAGCCGATGCAGGAGAAGCGGAGGCCCTCCTCCCACCATAACACTTAGGCCGGGGCTCCCTGGTCTTTTTCTCCCGCTTCCAGGTGGGGCGCCAGGGAGTCGTAGAGCATCTTCCACATTCCCGCGCCGCCGCTTTTGGAGAGGTATTCGGCGCTCATCTCCATGGAGAGGTCCTCCAGGGGGCCGAAGTGTCTGTCCCGGTCGTCCCGGCCTCCCAGCTTCCTGGCGTTGGACATCATCTTCTTCCAGAGCTCCGCCAGAAGGATGGACTCAAACTCCTGGCATGCTTCCTTCAGCTTCTCCTGCTCTTTTCTGGACTTCCAGTCGTCGCCGGGCCGGGGCCTGGACGCCAGGGTAGCTGCGGAAAGGGGATGGAACAGCTGCACGGCTACATCACCACCAGTTCGCCATGTAGGGCTCCGGCCTCTTTTACGGCCTGGAGGATGGCTATAATATCCCGGGGGGAGGCCCCCACGGAGTTTAGTGCGTCCACAAGCTGCTTTACGGTGCTTGTCGCGTCAAGGGCGATAAGCTGGGCGGAGTTCTCCTGCACGCCTACGTCGGTGCGGGGGACCGTGGTCGTGCGGCCGCCGCTAAAGGGCTGGGGCTGGGAAACCATGGGGCTCTCGGCCACCTGGACCGTGAGGCTCCCGTGGGCCACGGCCACCGCGCTTATGCGGACGTCCCCTCCCATGACCACCGTACCGGTCCTCTCGTTGACCACCACCCGGGCCGTGCTGTCGGGCCTGATGGTTATCCCCTCAAGCCTGGCAATAAAGCCCGCCGGCGAGTGGGCTTAGGACGGAGGGATGTTGACCGTCACCCTGCCCCCGTCCTCGGCGTAGGCTATGGCGCCGAAGGCCTCGTTAACCGCCCTGGCCATCCGGTCGGAGGTGGTGAAGTCGGGGTTCCGCAGCAGCAGGCTTATCTGTCTGCCGACGGAGTAGTCGCTCTCCACGCCCCGTTCCACAATGGCGCCCCCGGGGATCCGCCCCACGGTGACAATGTTCTTTGTGACCGTCGCGCCCTGGCCTCCGGCAGTAAAGCCCCCCACCACCACGGGCCCCTGGGCCACTGCGTAGATTCCGCCGTCAGCGGCCTTAAGGGGCGTCTGGATGAGGGAACCGCCCTGGAGGCTCTTGGCGTCCCCCATGGCGCTTACCGTCACGTCTATCCGCTGCCCCGGCCTGGCAAAGGCGGGCAGATCGGCGGTGATATTTACAACGGCTGCGTTCTTGCTCTTAACCGCCTTGTCGTCCACCGTGACGCCGAACTGGCTCATCAGGTTCCGCAGCATCTGGGTGGCCATAGCCCCCTTGTCGCCGGTCCCCTGCAGGCCCGTCACTACCCCCAGTCCCACAAGCTGGTTGGACCGGACCCCTTCCACGTCGGCAAGGTCCTTAATGCGCACCGAAGGGTGAACCTGCGCCGCCAGGGGGGCGGACAGGAAGGTTAAGACAAGAAGAATTGACAGTGCGGCGGCAGGCTTTAAAAACCTCACGGCAGCGCCCCCTAGAAGATAGCCTGTAGGATCTGGGTTAAAATTCCCGGCTTCTGGAGGCGGGTGAGGGCCCCCTTGCCCTTGACGCCTATCTCCGCATTGGCTATTTTGTCGCTTGCTATCTGGTTGTAGCTGTTTACGTCCTGGGGCCTTATTACCCCCACAATGTGGAGCTGTAAAGTCTCCTCGTGGGTGGCCACGTCCCTGGTCCCCTCGATGATGAGGTTTCCGTTGGGGAGTATGTCTGTCACAAGGCAGGTTATCTGGGTCTGGGCAGTGTGGGTCCGCTCCGTGGAGCCGTCCCCCTTCATGTTGCTCTTGCTGCTGAAGCCGAAGGCCTTTATAAAGTCGAAAATTCCGAAGCCGTCCCCCACCCTGTTGTCGTTGGACTTGGACACGTCCGTCTTTCCCTGGTCCTTGGTCTTGGTGCGCTCGTTAACCACCACGGTGACAATATCGCCCACCGCCGAGGGGCGCCTGTCGGCGACCCAGTTGGTCCTGTCGTTCCACAGCGACCTGGCCCCGGCCCCGTCGGGCAGGCCTGCTAAAATTATGATAAACACCGCCGCCGCAAGGAGAATTTTTTTACTCATCTACCGTACCTCCACCCTTCCCGGCGCAGTTACCACCGCCTGGATGACGTTCTTGCTCTGCAGGTTGCGGACCCTGATCAGGTCCCCTTCGCTCCCCCCGTCCAGGGCCTGGCCCCTTACTTCTATGACGAAGGACGGGTTTCTTACCGTGATGATAACGGCGTCCCCTCTTTGAATTATCGGCGTAACGGCCAGCAAGTTGAGGGCTATGGGCTCCCCGGCGGACAAACTGCGCCTGGGGGCTTTGCCTAAAACCTCCTCCGGTGAAGAAGCCAGGGGCGCCGACCTAAGGACCCTTACCGTCTGCACTGCCAGATCTTCTGCCGTCAGGGTTTTGCCCCGCTCCACAGGCCGGGCCGCCACTACCGCAGGGCGCGTCCACGAAAGCCGTACCGCCAGAGCGCGCTCCCCGCCCGCTCCGTCGTCGTATTTTAGGGTTACGGAGCCGACCCCCGGCGCAATGGAGGGGGGGGAAAAGGGCGCACCCGGCGGAACCGGCCCCATGGGCTCGGCATCCACCTGCCAGGGCCAGCCTGAGAGGCGCTTGATAACCCCCGCAAGGGAGTCGTCCAGGCGGACTTCCACCCGCGGGGGCATTATAAGGGTCAGGCGGATTCCGCCCACGCCCTGCCGGGAGAGGGCGTTTAAAATATCCTCCCTGAGGAGGACTCCCCCGGGAGGAAGGGAAAGCTCCGCAGCTCCCGCTTTTCTTACTAATTCATCGTCCCCCGTAAGGGTGGCCGCGTCTGCCAGAGTAAAGGGGTCGGAGGCCACAACCGCCGGCGACGCCATCTCCAGGGTGAGCTCCGTTCCGGAGGACGGCGCCACAGCGAGGAGGACGGACAAAAGGACGGCGGCGAAGAAAAGGAAAAACTGCCCCGTCCGCTTTCCGTTCACTAGGTACGCCTACCTCTTGAGGCCGTTGGCGATGCGAAGCAGTTCGTCGGCGGTCTGGACTCCCTTGGAGTTGGCCTCGTAGGCCCTCTGGGCGATGATCATGGCCACCATTTCGTCCACCACCTGGACGTTGGACATTTCAAGGATCCCCTGGTGGACCTGCCCCAGCCCCTCGTCACCAGGAAAACCCGGAATGGGGGCGCCGCTTGCCGGGGACTCAAGGAACAAATTTTTGCCCATGGCCCTCAGGCCGCCGGGGTTGACAAACCGGACCAGTTCAATCTGGCCTACCTCCTCGGTCTCGTCCTGTCCCGCAATTTTTACCGTTACAAGGCCCTCGGGGCTTACCATAATCTCGGTGGCGTCCTCGGGGATGGTGATGGCGGGCTCCATAAGGAGGCCGTCCACGTTGAGGATCTGCCCCTCGGAGTCCACGCTCCACTTGCTGGCCCTGGTATAGGCTATCTCGCCGCTAGGCAGCAGCACCTGGTAGAACCCGTCCCCCTCAATGGCTATGTCCAGGGGCTGGTCCGTAACCTGGAGGTTTCCCTGGGTCATATACCGGGTGGTGCCTACCACCCTGGTCCCCAGGCCGACCTGCACCCCCGTGGGCACCATGGATTCCGGCTCCACCGGGGCGCCGGGCTCCCTGTTTATCTGGTACAAGAGGTCTGCAAAGTCCGCCCTCTTTCTTTTAAAGCCGGTTGTGTTGACGTTGGCCAGGTTGATGGTGGTCACGTCCAGGTTGGTCTGCTGGGCTATCATGCCGCTTGCGCTTGTCCACAGGGATCTGAGCATTTATATATACCTCCCGCTAGCTTGTCCTGCCGAAGGACGTTATCATCTTTCCCGAGGCCTCGTCGTGGGCCATGAGGATTTTGGAGGCCGCTTCGTAGGCCCGGTGGGCCTCCACCATTCTGACCATCTCCTCCACCACGTTGACGTTGGACATCTCAAGGGCCCCCGGCTCCAGCCTGACGTCTTCCGCGTCCACAGCCTCGGGAGGCCCCGAATCGTCGGTAACCGCCAGGGCGGTCCTGGATACCTGCCGGAGGTAGGTGGGGTTTTCAAACACCGCCACCTGGAGCGTGTCTATAACCTCCCCGTCGGCGATGACCTGCCCGCTGTCGCCGATGGATACGTTAACGGCGTCGCCGAACTCCACCGGGCCCCCTTCGCCCAGGACGAACATGCCGTCGTGGGTAACCAGCTGCCCTTCGTCGCTTCGCTGGAAGTGGCCCGAACGGGTGTAGAAGACATTTCCAGCCCCGTCCTGGACGGTAAAGAAGCCTCCCCCCAGTATAGCGGCGTCCAGGGGGGCGTCGGTCACCTGGATGGCGCCCTCTTCAGGGCTCATGTAGGTTTCGGACATGACGTTGGCAAAGCTCAGGTCACCTATCAGGAATCTGCCCCTTAAGCCCAGCTGAAAGGGAGGCCCGACCAGCTTAATGTGGCCGTCCTCCGAAACATTTTCAATTCTGTCCATGAGAAGCTCGGGGAAGGATTTATTAACGGGTATGCGTTTTCTGAAGCCCGACGAATTAACGTTCGCCAGGTTGTTTGTAGTGACGTCAAGCATAGACTCCTGAACCAGCATGGCCGACGCCGCAGTGTAAAGCC
>JAAYQT010000236.1 GCA_012519165.1 Synergistaceae bacterium | reverse complement strand
TATGGGTATGGCTATGACCAGCACCCCCAGCGCCTTGCCAAGAAACCACGACAGGGTTCTTAAGTCAAAGATGCTGGCGGCTGCGGCCAGGGCGCCCATGACCAGCAGACCCTTAACCAGCTGCATGGCCCTTGTGCCTACTATCAGCAGCAAGAGCCTGTGGATGATGACGGAAATCACCAGTATATCTATAACGTCTTGCCAGCGAAAGTAATCAAGCATGGTACGCTCCGGTCATAATTTTGAGAAGCCTGCGGACTATACTATACCATCTTAAAAGAGACATAGGGGGAGGTGGCCAGGGCCAGCATGGCGCCGTAGTCGGGGAAAAATCTGAGCTTGTCTCCCGGGGCCGGGGGAAGGCGACAGTCCTCCACATCAAGGATCATATGGTCGCTGGACGCGCCCAGGATGCAAACCCCTTCAAGCTCCGGGGTAAGGCCTTCAACTCTGACGTCCTGTCTGCCGATGGCTGCAATGGCCCTCAGGCGCGGCCCCCTGTCCTCAAAGACAGGTTTGCCCCCGAAAGCGTCCGACCCCGCGGGGCCCCGTGGGACTGAAGGCTTTCTTGCTACCTCCACAACCTCAGCCTCAAGGACCATGGCGCGCTGCTTAAGCCATGGCACGGCCCTGGAGTGAGTTACGTCGATGCCCAGCAGGATGCCCTCGCCTATCCTGAGGTTGTTGACCCCCGGCGGCATCGTCCCCTCCTCCAGGAGGATAAGCGAAGATGTGGCGCCGCCGGATACCGTTTCTACGGGATGTCCCGTTTCCCTTCCGAGCTCCCGGCCCATATCCTCAAGCCTGAGCAGCTTTTCACGGGTAGGCAGGGTTCCCCCGAAGCAGCCGAAATTCACTCCCACCCCCGTACATCGCACTCTTGAGCAGCCTTTGAGGACGTCCGCTATCCGGCCTATGGCCTCCCGGTCCTCGAACCAGACCCCTTCCCTGAGGTCGCCGAGGTCTATCATCAAAATTACTTCATGGGTCCGACCTGCCGCGGCGCAGGCCTTTTCAAGTCCTAGAATCGTCACGGGGGCGCTCGCCAGCGAGCAGTCGGCGTATTCTACTACATCAGACAGCTCGCTTTGCATGGGAATGCGAAGCAGCGCCAGGGGCAGCCCGGTTTTCATGGCCTTAAGCTTTGCCAAATTTTTTACCCGGCTGTCTGCAAGGCCCTCCGCACCCCCCCTTGTCATAGCCCGGGCTATCCCCTCCCTGGCGGCCATGCCCTTGGTTACTCCCCAAACCTTGATCCCCGCCGTCGCGCACTTTTCCACAGTGCGACGGGTGTTTTCTTCGACTGCGGCCAGGTCGACCCTTAAAAGAGGCCAGGTAAACGCCATTTTTATCTTCCCCTCAGCTTTCGGAGGATGGCGATATCCCTTCCGTGGCCTGCGCCCTCCAGGGGTGTTTCAAGGATGCAGGGCACGTCCTCCCAAAGAGGATCCGTAAGGATTAGGGAAAAGGGAGTAGTCCCCAGCTCGCCCTCCCCTATGTGGGCGTGCCGGTCCAGCTTCCTGCCCAGAGGGTGGGCGCTGTCATTAAAGTGCCAACACCGGACTCTGTCCAGCCCTACCGAGGAGTCGATGTGCCCAAGCAGTCTCCTGTAGGTCGGCTCGGTCCGGAAATCCAGCCCCGACGCAAACATGTGGCAGGTATCAAGGCAGATCCCCATGCGGGGCTCCCAGTCCAGGTTTTCAAAAATACGGCGGAGTTGGCCGAAATCCGACCCAAGGTGGTTACCCTGCCCCGACATGGTCTCAAGGAGAATATTCACCCTCGTATGGGCCGTCCTCTCCAGTACGGTTTTTAATCTTTCAGACATCAGGTCCAGGGACTGGTCTGCCGGGTTTCCCTTTGAGGAGCCGGGATGGAGTACCAGGTCCTCGATTCCCAGGATGTCGCACCTTTCCACTTCGTCCTCCAGGGCGGCAATGCTCTTTTCGCCGGTGGCGTCGGTTGCCGCAAGGTTAATAAGATAGGAGGAGTGTACTATCACATCTGCAATGGAGCTTTCGCCCCAGGCCCTCAGGAATCTTTCCGCCCTTCCCTGGGAGATGGGAGCGCTTCTCCACTGGAGCTGGTTTTTAGTAAAAATCTGTATAGTTTCACAGGAGAGCTCCTCTCCCCTGGCAAAGGCTCTTTCGAGCCCGCCGGCAATGGAGACGTGGGCGCCTATCCTTGGCATCAGGGCTCTCCTCCTTTCAGCCTCGCTAATACTCTCCGGAGTATGCGGGCGGTTACACCCCAGATCAGCCAGCCGTTATCCAGGGGGTATTCAGGGTATTCATGACTTACCCCTTTTAAATTTACAGTCCTGGATGCGGGGGTAAGGGGGAATTTTTCCACTTCGACAAAGTATGCCCCGTCGATCTCATCTGCGGACAACTTGAGGTCTTCGGGGTCAAAGCCTTCCACAATGGCCACCACCGGCAAAACCCTTGTGGTTGATACGACGGCATACTCGGGATCAATTATCCCGACGGGCCTTACGAGCGACTGCATAATCCCTGTCTCCTCTTCGGCTTCCCTAAGGGCGGTCGAAGTGGGGCCGTAATCCTCTTTCTCCCTCATCCCGCCCGGAAAGCATATCTCTCCCGCATGGTGGCGAAGGTTCGACGAACGGCGGAGAAAGAGGAGCTTGGGGCCGGAGGGGCCCGGGAAAAACGGGACCAGGACCGAACTATCGCAGTTTTTACCTTCGGCCGGGCCCCAGGCGCAGTCCACCGGCGAGGCAAAAACGTCAATGAGTCTGCGTTCCCAGGCGAGGGGGCCGGTCTGCGGAAGAGTCATGCCGTTAACTGTACCTGCCCGTGATAAATGAGCCCCCTGTACCCGTCCACGGTCACGATCATTCCGTCGGAGAGAAGGGACAGGGCGTCTGCGGCGCTTACTACGCAGGGAATTCCAAGCTCCAGGGAAACTATGGCGGCGTGGCAGGTAAGCCCCCCCTCCTCGGCTACGATGGCCGAGGCC
>JAAYQT010000235.1 GCA_012519165.1 Synergistaceae bacterium | reverse complement strand
CTTTTGCCTCAAGACCCCTGATCCTTGCGTGGCATTCAGGAGTGCGCTTTGAGCCGGAGCGGGACACTTTGGCCTTCGAAGCCTTCGATATTGTAAGCAACCCGGCGGAGGTCTGCGGCGACACGGAGGCCTTCAGGGAACGGCTTGCGCTGGGAGTGCTGGACACAAACGCCGAGGCCATGATTATGAAGGATGTCTTCAGGGCCGGTGAAAGCAGGGGAAACGCCGGGGAGGCCTTCGATAAATCCCTTAAAGAGGGCGTTCCCTGGGTTCTGATAGAGTCCCCTGACGACCCGGCGCTTAAGGAGCTCCCCTCCGATGCCGGGGCCCGCATAATTGCAGCCCTTGCGGCGGGCATGGTGATAGTTGCGCCCCGTTCGGGAGAAGCCGCAGATAATGATGGCTTTGCATGGTGGAAGATCGACCCGGCCACGGGCGAGACCCTGGGCATCGGCCCCATGGGCTGGGGAAGCGAGTTTGTGGAGTACATAATAACCGCCTCCATCCCCATTATTATGACAGGTACTTTTATGGCTTGTATGGGTAGTCCCAGTGGATGGGGGACTGTCAGCGGCTTCAAATTGTTGGGATGCGCCATGTTAATGTGGATGTCGGGAGGAGTGGTGATAGCTTCAGTCATTCTGCCCGGATCCCTGGGAGTTGCCGTTGGATTGGTCGGCAGCGCCCAGATGGCGGTCATCGGCACAATTATTTCCTGGTACGGAGATTAGAGGCAGAGGCATGAATTTTAAATCATTTCTTAAAAAAAGGATATATCTTCTGGCCGCCCTCTGCCTGGCAGCGGCTTCAAGCCTTCCCGCCGCGGCGACGGGGGCCTCAAGGTCGGGGCTGAACATAGCCCTGGCCGCCCTGGGCGGGAAGGTGGAGAGCTTCACCTCCCAGACAGACGACGGCTCCTTTTCGGCCGATACCCTTATCGACGGAAGGCGCTCCCAGACCATCGGAGGGGACGTGAATTTTTGCAAACCCTGCGGTTGGCGGGCGGCGGACGCCAAGTTCCCCCAGGAGCTGGTCTTCTCCTTCCATGAGGGCAGGGAAGCCCTTGTGGACACGGTAATTATTGATACGGCATCCCTGTCGCCACTGCAGGGCGGCATTCCCGTAGCCGCCCGCTTCCCGGCCGGGGTGGAGATACTGGTCTCTTCAGCAGAAAACCCCGGGGATTTTTCCTCCGTAGCCTCTCAGACCCTGCCGCCGGAAGCCGGAGAGCATATAATTGCCTTTTCCCCATCCCGGGCCCGCTTTGTGATGGTGCGGATTAACTCCACCCACGGCGGCAAGGAGCCGCAGCTGGCGGAGGTAAAAATCCTGGAGGCCGCTCCCCCCTCCCTCTCCATAGTGGCGGATCTGCTCAGGGACATTGCAAGCTCCGCCCTTGGGGGGGCCCTGGCGCTGACTCCGGGGGGCGCTTACAGAAACCCGCCCGGCAGTCTCCTGCAGGAAGACGGCTACTGGAAATCCGACAAGGACAAGCCTCCCTTTGAGTTTGTACTGGCCTTCAACGGGGACAGGCCCGCCCGAATCCGGCATGTTGTTCTGGAGGCCGCGGACGACCCCGGGTCCCTGCCGGGTGAAATAGTCCTCTACCTGTCAGCCACAACTCCCTTACGAGGCTTCAGGGAGGTGGGTCGGGGGAGGTTCTCCGGGGCCGGGGAGCGCCTTGAGATACCTGTGGGAACGGAGGGCCGCTTTTTAAAAGTGGAGATTTCGGGCGGCGACGGCAATAAAAATACCGCCCTGGGCCGGATTCGCGTCTTCGAAGAGCAGTCCGGCGACGAGCTGTCTGTCCTGTCCGCATGGTTTGACGAAACAGCCCTAACCGAGGGCGGAGAGCCGATCGGCATGCCTGCGGAAGACGCCGGGCCGAACGATTCGCCCTCCCGGGCGGTCATGCTGATCCCCGGCGCAACCGCCCGGGGCGTCCTGTCTCCCCCCGGCGCCGCGCACTTTTACAGTTTCAGCCTGGAGGGCGGCGAACCCCGCCTTGTTACGGTCAACCTGGCGGGGCGGACATTCGCCGCCCTTTATGACGACGAAGGCAGCCCCTTGGAGAAAGAGCAGCCCGTAAGGCCGGGGATGGACCCGGGGAGGACGCTGCCCCCGGGCCGATATTTCCTGAAAGTCTACAAGCCTCCCTCCTCCATTCTGCTCGCATGGGACGCCAGCCTCAGCATGGAGGCCATGATGCGGGAGCTGAAATCTGCCGTTACGGACTATTTCCCGGCCCTGCCGCCGGAGACCGCCATCAATATGATCGAGTACTCGGGAAAAATCAGGACGCTGCAGCCCTCCTTTTCGAGGGACGTCGGGAAACTAATCTCCTCCATGGAGGGCGCTTTCAAACTCGGGATGGGCTCCGCTCTGTTTGACGCCATGGCCGAAGGGATTGCCATGCTGGAGGCGGAGGCCGGCGACAGGGCGCTGGTACTCTTCAGCGACGGAGGGACCCAGGGGAGCAAGACTCCCCCGGCGGAAGTATGGGAAAGCCTGGAAAGAGCCGGGGTCAGGGTCTACGTCCTGGGCTTCGGCGCTTCCCTGGACGACTGGAACAATGAGCTGGGCACGGGCGCGGAGAGAATGCTGAAGCACTTCGCCCTGGCCGCGGGCGGAAGCTACCTGAGGACCCAGTCCCCGGAGGAGATTTCAGGGCTTTACCGGAAGATAGCCGACGACCTTGAGGGGGATGGTAGTTACTCCCTGTCGATTGCAATCAGCGGAGGCGCGGGGATGATTGAGGTTGCCGCAGACATGAACAATCCGGAGACCCTGAAAAAACTGGCCCCGGTTATCGAAATTGTTTTTGATGCCTCAGGCTCCATGAACAGGCGCATAGGCGATAAAAAGTCCCCCCGGAGGATCGACCTGGCCAAAAAATCCCTGGCCGAAGTGGCGGATTCCATGCCCGGGGACGCAATAGTAGCGCTCAGGGTCTTCGGCCACAGGATCAGGGAGGGGAGAAAGGGCGACTGCCAGGATACGGAGCTGTTGATCCCCTTCGGGCCCCTGGACAGGGCAAAGCTCAAAAAGGCCATAGGCGGAATAAAGGCCCTTGGGACCACGCCCATTGCCTACTCCCTCAAAAAGGCGGGCGGGGACCTGCCCCCCGGCCCGGGGGAACGCCGGATACTGCTGATCACCGACGGCAAAGAGGAGTGCGGCGGCGACCCTGCAGGGGCGGTCATGGAGCTCCGCAGGGCGGGCATCGACGTGCGGGTGGATGTGGTGGGCTTCGACCTTGAGGACGAGGCGGACAGGGAGGCGAGCAGGAAGGTTGCCGAAGTGTCGGGAGGGGCCTTCTTTGACACAACGGACGGCGAGGGGCTTAAAGAGAGCATCCTGAAGACCATGAACCCGGTTTGTGAGGTTATAGACGCCGCAGGCGGCATAGTTGCCAGGGGCTCTGCAGGGGGCGGGCCGGTCCGAGTTCCCGAAGGTGAGTACAGGGTATCGCTGAACCTTGCAGACGGCCCCCTGACAACCGGCGGCGTTAAAATTGAGTACGGCAAAACAACCATCGTGAATCTGGTCATGGAGGACGGTAAGGCCGGCCTGAGGACAGACCCGCCGGGGGAGAAACAATAAGTCGATTTTTTTGGGATTTGACATACCCTGAAACCTTGTGTACTATGTTCACCATACAAAATCCCGAAGCGAAGGAGGCGCCGCAGGCTATGCCAAAAGTAACCCGTTTAATATCAGTTCTTTTTGCCATGATGATGCGCAGCGACCCTCCTGAGGCCGGGGGCGCCTAGTTTCGCGCGTCTTTGAGCTTCAGCCGGGGGTCTTCCCATAAGAAGACCCCCGGCTTTTTTTATGGCTAAATTTAAATCGGGAGGTTTTTTTATGTCAAACGCCGTATTTTGCATCAATGAGGGTACTTTCGCGCAGGTTAACGAATTTTTAGCGGACCCGAAAAACGAGGCCATCGCCGGCCTTAAGCGGGTGGTAGGCAAATTCGGCTCCGTCAGCGAGATCAACGAACGGGCGCGGGAGGCGGGCAGGGTTAAAAGCCTGGTTAGAAGGCTGGAGCGGATTAACTCCCCTTTCGTTAAAGATATTGAGTGGCTGGCCTCCGCCCGGGACGGCGGCAAGTTCATCTCCCTTTCGGACTACAGGGCCGGGGTCAACCCGGAGCGGCCCGCCCGGGACTACGACCACTCCAACGCCCCCACCCTGGAGATTAGCGCCCTGCAGTACTTCCCCTGGCTGATTGCTCAGGCCCGGCAATGCATCG
>JAAYQT010000234.1 GCA_012519165.1 Synergistaceae bacterium | reverse complement strand
CGGGCGGATTCCATAATGGCCTTTGCCTGGGCCCTGGCCGCAGTCAGCCGGGCCTCCTGGTCCGCCGTAAACTTCTCCCTGTTGGTCCTCAGGATATCGGCGGCCCTGCGCCTGGCGCCGTCCACCGTCTCGGCGGCTTCGTCCTCGGCGGCCAGAAGGGCCGTAAGCACATCGCTAAGGTTCATCGGACACTCCTCCTCGGGCTTATTTTGCCTCTATTTTTCTGCGGGCGGTCTTCATCCTGGTGAAGTCCTCCCGGTCGCTCTCCTCAAGCACGTTGCCTATCCGGGCGATCATGCCCCTGTGGGAAGGGATGACCACCTTGTCCAGGGCGTTGACCCGCCTGAAAGTTTTGCGGATCTGAACCGCCAGGCGGTAGACGGAAGTCTCCACCTCCGCGAGCCTGGCTACGAGGGACAGCACTTCCGTGGCGTGAAGGTAGGCGCCGTCCATGGCCCCCGACGTGCCCAGGAAGGAGTAGCACGGCTCCGGGGGCCTGTCCATGGGGTCCACCCTCGGTATCTCCACTCCCATCACCGAGTGAAGCCTTATTCTGAAGCCCTCCGTCTCGGGAACGGAGTAGGAGAGCTCCTCCACGTTCTCCATGCCCATGGAAAGCCCGGCCATCTGCAGGCTGAAGTAGGCCCTGGAGAAGACCTCCTCCAGAGAGCGCTGGAGCTCCTTGGCCTCGCCGATTTTGCCCATGAGCTCCATAAGGAGAATGGTCCTCTTCTGCTCAAGGAGATCCCTGCCCTTGACGGCGAGCTTAAGAGAGGATGCCAGCTTGACCATATTTCCCCTGGTAGGGGCGATTTTGGCGCTCATTTTTCTTCCCTCCCCATGGGTGGAGAATAGGACTGTCCCCTGCAAAAGTCAAACGCAAAGGGGCGGATTCGGGGGAATTGCCCAGACATCTTAAAGTATGTAAATGGGGTATTGACTTCCTGTGTGTATGTGTTTATACTGGCAGATAAATACCTACAGTAAGTATTATACACTAAAATTACCTGAAGGAGAGTGGGTTTTATGGCAGTCCAAATGACGCGGAGCAACGAGATTCCCGGCAGCATGGCGGCGCGGCTGGTGGACATGCTTCTTCCAAGGCCGTCCTCCACCTTTCTTATCAGGAGCGCCTCTTCCTCCGGGGATATTCTGGTGGTGGACCGGGCCGTGCCCCCGTCGGAGGGGCGGAGGGCGGTTATGTATACGGACAGGGGGCTGAAGCTGGCCACCCTGAGGGCGGGGTTCAACCCGGCGGAGGTGTGGGGGGTGGTCACGTGGGTAATCAGGGAGCCTTCCTGAGGCCCTGCGCCGATCTGCTGGCCCTGTGCGACTGCAATAACTTCTTCGTCTCCTGCGAGCGGCTCTTCCGGCCCGACCTGGAGGGCCGCCCCGTGGTAGTGCTCTCCAGCAACGACGGCGTGGTAATCTCCCGGTCCAACGAGGTGAAGGCCCTGGGGGTAAAGATGGGGGAACCCTACTTCAAGGTGCGCTCCTTCCTGGAGGTGCACGGTACTACGGTCTTCTCCAGCAACTTCAGGCTCTACGAGGAGGTATCGGCCAGAGTGATGGCGTCCCTCCGGAGGGCGGTCCCCTCCATGGAGACCTACTCCATAGACGAGGCCTTTCTGGAAGTCCCCCCCGAAGGGAGAGGGGCGCCGGAGGAGTGGGGACGGCTGCTGCGGGCGGCAGTGTTGAAGGAGACGGGGATTCCCATATCGGTAGGGCTTGCCCCCACCAAGACTGCGGCCAAGCTGGCGGCGGACCGGGCCAAGAAGCGCCCCGAGACGGGGGGCTCCTTCGCCCTCCTCCCGGGGGCGCCCTGGGACGAGCTTTTAAGGGATGTTCCGGTGGGGGATGTATGGGGGATAGGCCGCCGCTGGAGCGACTTTCTGTGCAGGCGGGG
>JAAYQT010000026.1 GCA_012519165.1 Synergistaceae bacterium | reverse complement strand
GATTGAGTCCATATAATGGTGTAAATTCGAAATGAGCCATTCGCTCTGGCCTCGGTTATGATGTAGCTGCAAACAACATCTAACCCGAAGGAGGCGTCGAACTCATGGCTCAAATCAATCTTACACTGAACACGGAACTTTTGCACGGCTTATTTTCAAAGGACGGAAAGGATGATGCATTCGCAAAACTCCTCTCGGCCATCCTGAACCAGGTACTGGAGGCCCAGTCTACGGAGCAGCTTGGAGCAAATCCCTATGAGCGCACGGAAGGACGCACCGCTTACAGAAACGGCTTCAGGGAAAGGGACTTAACCACCAGGGTAGGTACCATCACCCTGCGCGTTCCCAGACACAGAGGGGGAGACTTCAGCACCTCCATGTTTGAGAGGTATCAGAGGAGCGAGCAGGCCTTAATGCTCGCCATGATGGAGATGGTAATCAACGGAGTATCGACCCGCAAAATCGAACAGGTCACGGAAGAGCTATGCGGCAGGAATTTTTCCAAATCCATGGTATCGGACCTCTGCCGTAGACTCGACCCCCTGGTGGAGGCCTTTCGCACCAGGCCGTTAAAGGGGCGCTACCCTTTCGTCATAGTCGACGCCATCTACCTCAAAGTAAGGGAGGACGGCCGTGTAAGATCCAAAGGTCTTCTAGTGGCGACGGGGGTTAACGGGGAAGGGTACAGGGAAGTACTGGGCTTCAAACTTGCCGACAGCGAAACCGAATCGAGCTGGGGGGAGTTCTTCTCCGAACTCAGGGAGCGGGGGCTGACCTCCGTGGACCTTGTAAGGTCGGACGACCACAGGGGACTGGTGAATGCGATCCGCAGACACTTCCAGGGGGCCTCCTGGCAGAGATGCCAGACCCACTTCTCCGACAACATATTGAGCAGGGCGCCCAAGAAGTACCATGAGGAACTAAGACAGGAACTGGGTCGCATCTATAACGCCAAAGACGAGGAAGACGCCAGGCGGGTATTAAAGGAGACGGTTGAATCCTATGAGGAGAAGGCTCCGGCGTCGGTAAAAATCCTTGAGGAGGGCTTTGAGGACATAATAGCGGTCATGAGCCTGCCTCAGAAATATCGCAGGAAGCTTCGCACGTCGAATGGAATAGAGAGGCTTAATGAAGAGATCCGCCGCCGCGACCGGGTAATCCGTATCTATCCCAATGAAGAATCGGTGATACGCCTTATAGGCGCGTTGCTGGTAGAACATGACGAGAGGTGGTCGACAGGTAAGAAGTACATGGACATGCAGGAGTACTACGACGGATTGGGAGAAAAAAAGACGGACGTAGGAGCGGCTGCATGAAAATGACCGGGGACCAATTTACACACTAATATGGACTTGACAAGAAGTGTCCGGGGTTTCCTAAAAAATACAAGCCCCTTAATAGTCCTGCCATAATATTAATGATATATTTGAAGCCTGGAAGCGACATGCCGGGCTTCTTTTTATAAAAAACAATATTTATCTTTTTTATCTGGCTCAAAGTCTGCAAAAAAAATATTTTTCACTGGCGCTCGCGTTTTATCTGAGTTATTCTATTTTCGTTAGCAGAATTTAAAAGAAAGATGGTTTAAGAATGCCCATAGTAAATATCCAGGCGCTAATTGCCCTTGCCATGTTTATGGCTTCACTTTTTATCGCAAGGGTCGTAGTGCGGATAAGAGAAGGCTCTTTGCCCGGCGGCGCCGTTTGGGTCCTTTATCTGAGAATGCTCCTTGGCTTTCTCCTTGCGGGCTCGGTGATTCTTGGCCTTTATTCTTTCGCCGGAATAGATATAATATCAAAACACTTATGAAAACCCTGACGGCCGGTCAGACAGAGAGGAGAGACAATCAGGAGATGATTCGCGACCTAAAACGACATCCCCTTTTATGCCTGTGTATCGGCTGTCTCCTGCTTTTTATTTCATCATCGCCTTGCCCGGCTGCTCAAATGCCCGCAGCAAACAGGGAAGCTGCAGAAAAGTTTTTCGGCAGGGCCTACGAACAGTACTGCTCCAGAGACTATGAAGGCGCCCTTTTTAACCTGGAAAGGGCCATTGAACAAAACACCTTTCTTGTTGACTACTATCTTATGAAGGGGCTGGTCCTCCACAGAACCGGGCGTTTTGCCGAGGCGGCAAGGGCCGTATCCCACTTTTTGGAGGTCAGGCCCGGGGACAAGGCGGCCCCAAAAATTCTCTCCCGCTACATGCAGGAGCTTGCCTTTTTAGATACCTTCCTTTCAGGCAGGGCTCTTTTAACCCGAACTTCGTCCCATGCGAGAGATATTAATTTGACCCTGGATATCTCCCTTCTGCAAAACAGAGGATTCAAGGGGCTTGGCAAGGCAAGGTCTTCCCCGACGGGAGCCCTTGCGCTGGCGGACCAGCTTGGAAACAGGCTTCTCATAAAAGGTCCCGGTGAAAAGACCTTTACCGGGATGGAGATTGAATCGCCGGTAGTCTTCCTCTTCCAGGGAGGGAATGAGGGGATAGTCCTTTCTGAGACAGGAAGGGTTTTCAGATTCGACGGTTCTTACGAAGGATTAACAGAGCTTGAAAAGCTTCCCTTTTCACCCTCGGACGGCGCTATGGTAAAAAATAACCTTTTCATAGCGACCAGCGCTTCGGCCAGGAGAGCGGCTCTCTTCTCCCTGCCGGACATGACGCTGACTGCAGAAATCGACTTTCCCGATACGCAGGCGCCCTTCGAGCCTTCCTCCGCGGCGGTCTTCGGAGAGTGGGCTGCGGTAGCGGACAGAAACAACGGATTGATATTTATAATCTCTCTAAATGAAAAAAAAGCGGTCTTATCCTTCAGCGCCGACTCTCCCAGGGACCTTGCCTGGTCGCCCCTTGGCGAACTCTACATTGTTCACGATACGGGATCCGTAAGCAAAACCATCCCGGACCTGGGCAAGCCGGAAGTTGTGCGCTCAGAGGTTGTCCTGATGCAAGCTCCTGATGCCTGGAGCCTTTTCTTCCAGGAAGACAGGGCCTACTGTCTGGATGTAGGGGGTTTCTCCCTTTGGGAACTCTTTTCTTACCCTGAAGGCGACTCCCCCGGCTTCTTTTCTCTGGATTCACCGGCCATAACCCGGGAGGCCGACAGGGAGAGCTTTCTTCTGAAGGCCGCAGTAACCGGCCCGTTTCAGACTTACATGTCAAAAAACAGGGCGGTAGCCACCGCGGTCTGGAACGACCGAACGCTCACCGCTTCCTACAGCTCCTCCGGCCCGGATGCACCGTCCGCTCCCCCTGAATTTTTTATCCCGCCGGGTAACCTAAAACAGGAAAATTTGCATGAGGCGGCCTCCGGTAAAGAGATATTGGAAATTCTGGAAGGACTTTGGAAAAAAAGGGGCGGCGGATTACGGGATGTGGCCGTATCGGCGTCCATACCATTTAACGACGAAGACATGCTTCGTCTGGCGGGCTTTTGTCTTCAAAACAGCATTCGTCTCTCTGTCTACGCGGACGCCTTCCCCCGGACGTCCCTCATGAGGGCCTGCGCCCTGACAGGAGGCTCCCCGCTATATTCACTTAGAGAAGGGCCGGCGGCTCCTTCTTTTTCCCGGGGAGGCATGATCAGAATTCCTCTTCCCGCTGATGAAACGTCCTCGGGCTTTCCAAGCCGTTCCGTCATCACCGTCTATCTGGACATGGGAGCAGTTTCTTTGCGGGACTGGATGCCCCTATGGCCGGATCTCTTATAACTATCACAAGAAAACAATTTCAAACGCAAATTTCCTGAGGAGGGGATGTATTAATGAGTTCGGAGTATAAGGATGCCAAAGCGAAATTCGAGGCGAGCGTGGCAAAGGTTCTTCAGAGAAACAAGGAGAGAAAGGAAAATTTCACCACCGGGGGGGGACTGCCCCTTGAGAGATTTTACGGACCTGACAGTCTGCCTTCCGCCGACTACGTAAAAGATGTAGGCTTTCCGGGGGAGTACCCTTTTACCAGAGGCGTGCAGCCCACCATGTACCGGGGACGTTTCTGGACCATGCGCCAGTATGCAGGCTTCGCAACTGCCGAAGAGTCTAACGAAAGGTACCGCTACCTGCTTTCCCAGGGAACCACGGGCCTTTCGGTGGCCTTCGACCTGCCCACCCAGATAGGATACGACTCCGACGACCCCATGGCTCAGGGAGAGTGCGGAAAAGTCGGCGTCGCCATTGACAGTCTCCGGGACATGGAGATTCTTTTCGACCAGATTCCGCTTAACAAGGTCTCCACTTCCATGACCATCAACGCTCCCGCAAGCGTCCTCCTGGCCATGTACATCTGCGTGGGAGAAAAGCAGGGAGTTCCCATGGACGCCCTGTCCGGCACCATCCAGAACGATATTCTGAAGGAGTACATTGCCAGGGGAACCTACATCTTCCCGCCAAAGCCCTCCATGAGGCTTATCACCGACATTTTCGGCTTTTGCAGCGAAAACGTACCCAAATGGAACACCATATCCATCTCGGGCTACCATATAAGGGAGGCGGGCAGTACCGCAGCCCAGGAGGTGGCCTTCACTCTGGCCGACGGAATTGCATACGTGGAGGCGGCGAAGCAGAAGGGGCTGGATCCCAACGTCTTCGGCGAAAGGCTTTCTTTCTTCTTCAACGCCCACAACGACTTCCTGGAGGAAGTGGCCAAATTCCGGGCGGCAAGGCGCATGTGGGCCCGGATAATGAAGGAAAGGTTCGGGGTAACCAACCCGAAAGCCCAGATGCTGCGTTTCCACACTCAGACCGGCGGAAGCACCCTTACCGCCCAGCAGCCGGAAAACAACATTGTCAGGGTGACCATGCAGGCCCTGGCAGCGGTCCTTGGCGGCACCCAGTCGCTGCACACAAACAGCATGGACGAGGCGCTGGCCCTTCCGTCTGAAAAGAGCGTGGGCATAGCCCTCAAAACTCAGCAGATCATCGCCTACGAATCCGGCGTCGCCAACACGGTTGACCCCCTTGGCGGCTCTTACGTAATTGAAAACCTCACTGAAGAGATTGAAAAGAAGGCTTTCGAGTACATAGGCCAGATCGACGACATGGGCGGCATGCTGGTGGCCATAGAAAAGGGCTACGTGCAGAAACATATCCAGGATGCGGCTTACGAATACCAGCGCTCGGTTGAGTCCAAACAGGCCATTGTTGTGGGAGTAAACCAGTTCCAGATAGAAGAAAACCGCGGAGAGATGAATCTTCTTACCGTGGACTCATCCGTCGGCGAGCGCCAGATCGCCAAGCTGCGCGAGCTCAGGGAGTCCAGGGATAATATCGCAGTCAAAAACAGCCTTGAGGACATCAAAAAGGCGGCCGGGGACGAGTCCGAGAATCTCATGCCCCATATCATAAAGGCAGTCCGCAACTACGCCACTGAGGGCGAGATCTGCGGAGTACTAAGAAACGTCTTCGGCGAATATACAGAAAATATTGTTCTTTAAATAAGCTAAATAAAAGAAGTTTTTTATTAATCACTGGAGGGATATTCCGTGGACGAGAGAAAGATCAGGGTAGTTGTGGCAAAGCCGGGACTGGACGGACATGACAGGGGGGCCAAGGTTGTGGCCAGGGCCCTTCGGGACGCCGGCATGGAAGTTATTTATACGGGCCTCAGGCAGACGCCGGAGCAGATTGTGGAGACAGTCCTGCAGGAGGACGCAGACGCAGTTGGCATCAGCATCCTTTCCGGCGCCCACACTTTCTATTTCAATAAAATAATTGATATGCTTAAAGAGAAGGACGCCTCCGACGTCATCGTCTTCGGCGGAGGAGTAATTCCCGACGCCGATATTCCCGGACTGCTGGAGGCGGGCGCCGGGGCGGTTTTCGGACCGGGAACCCCGACCCCGGAGTGTGTGGAGTGGCTTGAAAAGGCCGTTGCGGAAAAAAGGTCAAAAGAATAACAGTCGCCGTGGATAAACTCATAGACAAGGCGCTTGCGGGCGATACCAGGGCTATCGCCCGCATTATAAGCCTTATTGAGAACGGCGACCCGGTTTCAGACGCGGTTATGCGCCGCATCTACCCCCTGACCGGCAGGGCGGTAGTTATCGGGATTACCGGAAGCCCCGGGGCGGGAAAGAGCACCCTGACCGACAAAGTCATTGAGTCCTTCAGAAAACAGGGAAAGACTGTCGGAATAATTGCCATAGACCCGTCAAGCCCCTTTTCCGGAGGCGCCATTCTCGCCGACCGCATCAGGATGCAGCGGCATACCGGAGACGACGGCGTATATATAAGAAGCATGGGTACCAGGGGCTCCCTCGGCGGCCTCAGCAGAGGTACCAGGGAGGCGGTACTGCTCCTTGACGCCTGCGGCAAGGACGTAATAGTCATTGAAACCGTGGGCGTGGGCCAGTCTGAAGTGGACATTATTAAGCTTGCCGACACCGTATGCGTGGTCCTTGTACCCGGCATGGGGGACGACATACAGATCATGAAGGCCGGTATCATGGAGATAGCCGACGTATTTGCCATCAACAAGGCGGATAAACCCGGAGTGGACAGAGTAGCCGCCGAAGTCAGGCTAATGCTCGACCTGGTGAAAAACCGTCCATGGACGCCCCCCGTCCATCTGACCATTGCTGAAAACGGGGACGGCGTGGACGAGTTTGCCGAGAGCATTTTAAAACACCACGACTTTATCAAAAACAGTCCCGAAGGCGCCAAGGTAGAGTACAGGAGGCTCTCATCGGAAGTGGAGGACATCCTTCTAAAAAACCTTTCGAGAAGGACCGAGAAAATCTGGAAAAATCACATGAGCGAGGAGCTGATGAAAGAGCTGGCGGCCAGAGAGACAAACCCCTACTTGGTAGCTGCGGACATTCTGAAAAAAATTTTCCCCCATGGATAAAATGCGGGAGATTTAAAGGAGGAAAACAAAAAGCATGTCACACCGAACGATTGACGAACTATGCGAGGAGCTACAGAAGCGTCACGAGGAGAGCGTATCGGGGGGCGGGGAGCGGGCGGTAGCCCGTCAGCGCGAAAAGGGCAAGGGCACGGCTCGGGAGCGCATAGACAAACTCCTGGACCCCGGCACCTTTGTGGAGTTGGACGAATTTGTCCGTCACCGCTGCACCAACCTTGGCCTTG
>JAAYQT010000233.1 GCA_012519165.1 Synergistaceae bacterium | reverse complement strand
GCCATGTTGGCCAGGGCCATGCCGTAGGTGTCGTGGAGGTGAAGGGCGAAGGGGTAGCCCCCGTACCTCTGCCGCACCGCCGACAGGGTTTCGGTAACATACTTGGGGTCCGCAGTCCCGATGGTGTCCGCCATGGTTATGCCGTCGGCGCCCGCCTCCATGGCGGCGTCCAAAATGCGGAATACCTTTTCCGGCGCAACGGGCCCGGCGAAGGGGCAGGCAAAGGCGGTGGCCGCCGATACCCTAAGTTTCGTACCGCCCTTCAGCCCGGCCACTTTTTTCATCTCCGCGATGGACTCCTCTACCGTCCGCCTGGTGTTGGCCATGTTGTGGTCTTCGCTTGCCGATATTACGAAGTTCATCCAGTCCGCCCCCGACGCCAAAGCCCCCTCCGCTCCCCGGAGGTTGGGGATGAGGACTACGGACGTTACTTTGCCCTTCCACCTTTTATTGAATTCCGCCATGACCTCGGCGGCGTCGGCCATCTGGGGAATGGCCTTCGGGCTTACGAAGGAGGTGACCTCCATGTCGGAGACGCCGGTAGAGGCAAGGCTGTCTATTATGGCTACCTTGTCCTCAGTGGGGATGAAATCCTTCACGCTCTGGAAGCCGTCCCTGGGGCAGACCTCCATAATTCCTATTTTTTCCGGCAGGGAGAGGGAGGCCATGCTAAATTGCCCCCTCTTCCCGAAGGTTTTGCAGCTCCTCTTTCGTTATGCCAAGAAGCCCGCCCAGCACTTCTTCGTTGTGCTGGCCCAGGGCGGGGGAGGGGGTTTTAATTGCGGGAGGCGTGGCCGAGAGCTTGATGTGGGCCCCGGTCACCTTCATTTTGCCCGCCACCGGGTGTTCCAGGTCGACGAACATCTCCCTGTCGTGGGCGATATGAGGGTCGTTCACCACTTGGGCTATGTCGTAGATGGGGGCGCAGGGGATGCCCGCGCCGTTTACTTTTTCGTAGATCTCGTCCACGGTGAGTTTCATGGTCCAATCTTCAACAATGGGCTTAAGGAGTTCGTGGTTCTCCACCCGGTCCCGGACCCGGATAAATCTGGGGTCCTTCGCCAGTTCGGGCTTTCCCATCACCTCGCAGAGGGAGACGAAGAGTTTATCGTTTCCCGCCCCTATTACAAGGCTGCCGTCGGAGCCCCGGAATGAGTCGTAGGGGTAGGTGGATTCGTACCGGTTGCCGATGCGGCTGGGGACCCGGCCCTCCACCAGGTAGATCATGTTGATTATCTCAAGGCTGGCCACTGCGGAGTCCACCAGGGCCACGTCCACCTTCTGCCCCTCCCCGGTCTGTATTTTGTTGTAGACCGCCGCCAGAATGCCTATGGCGCAGGAGAGGCCCCCCAGGACGTCCCCCATGGCGGTGCCGGTGCGGGTGGGCTCTCCTCCCGGCCATCCGGTGGTGCTCATGAGGCCGCTCATGGCCTGGGAGATGATGTCGTAGCCGGGCTTCTGGCTGTACCGTCCCGTGTGGCCGAAGCCGGAGATGGCCCCGTAGACTATGCCCGGGTTTACTTTTTTAAGCTCTTCGTAGCCCAGCCCCAGCTTCTCCATGGTGCCGGGCCGGAAGTTTTCTATGACCACGTCCGCTTTTTTTACAAGATCCAGGAAGACGGCCTTGCCTTTGGGGTTCTTAAGGTTGAGGGTGACGCCCTTCTTGTTCCTGTTCAGGTTCATGAAGTAGGCGCTCTCCCCCTCCTTGAAGGGCCCCAGCTGCCTTGTATCGTCGCCCGTCCCCGCCTGTTCTATCTTGATTATCTCCGCTCCCATGTCGGCAAACATCATAGTGCAGAACGGCCCTGCCAGAACCCGCGTGAGGTCCAGCACCCTGAGCCCTTCGAGGGCGCCTTTTCGTGTCATGAAACATCTTCTCCTTTCATAGCTTAAATTTTTACCCCCTGACGGGCCCTTTGGTTCAGGTCCTGTTCAGAAAGGGATTAATACGCTTGTAGAGTTTCAGCGCGGCCAGGGAGACAACCGCTCCCTTGAAGAGATTGAAGGGCGCCACCCCGTAGAGGACGAGGGTCGCAGTGTCCTTAATCGCGGGGATTACTGCCGACGACATGGCGATGAATTTCTCAAGGGGAACGATTTTCGAGTAGAAGGGCAGCAGTATCCAGTAGTTCGCCAGGGCGGCGGTGACGGTCATGATTGCCGTGCCCGCAGCCAACCCCGCCATGGCCCCTTTTTTGGTGTGCCGCCTTCGGTAGATGATGCCTGCGGGGATTACGAAGGCGCTCCCGGTGATGAAGTTTGCCAGCTCTCCCACCCAGGCGGTGGAGGTGGCCAGGGAGTGGATAAGGTTTTTTACCAGTTCGGCGCCCATGCCCGCCGCCGGGCCCCATGCGAAGGATACTATGAGGGGCGGCAGGTCCGACAGGTCCATCTTTAAAAAGCCGGGAAATACGGGAAGAGAGAAGTCCAGGAACATGAGCAGCGCGCCGGACGCGCCCATGAGCGCAGTCCACACCATTCGCCTGGTGGAGTTGATTGCAGCAGCCTTCATTAAGCCAGATTGCCCCTTTCCGGTAGAAGCCCGGAGGAGTCCGGGCCCGTTTGATGATACACTTATTTCTCCCCTCAATCCAGTGGGTAGCCGTTATATATTGACAAAGAGGGGCCTTTTCCATAAAATTTACGGCAAATTAAAAAATCAGAACACAGGGAGAGATGGCATTGAAAGTCGCAGTTGCAGGGGCCACGGGAGAAGTGGGCCGGACCATAACCAGGGCGCTTGAGGAGCAAAATGTAAGGCCGGGGACAATAGACTTTTACTCATCCGCCAGGAGCGCGGGCTCTAAAATTGACTTCGGCGGCCGCGCCTTTACGGTGAAAGAGCTCACCGAAGAGGCGGCCCGCGCCGGGTACGACTACTTCTTCTTCTCCGCCGGCGGGGCCGTTTCCTCCCGGTTCGCACCTCTGGCTGCGGGAGGGGGTTCGGTGGTAATTGACAACTCCTCGGCCTTCCGGATGGAGGACTCTGTCCCCCTGGTGGTGCCGGAGATCAACGGGGACCTGCTGAAGGGCTACAGGGGCATTGTGGCAAACCCCAACTGCTCCACCATCCAGATGGTACT
>JAAYQT010000232.1 GCA_012519165.1 Synergistaceae bacterium | reverse complement strand
CTTTGAGGCCCGCGACGTGCACTATACCCACTACGGCAGGGTCTGCCCCATCGAGACCCCGGAAGGGCCCAACATCGGCCTGGTCACCTCCCTTTCCACCTATGCCAGGCTCAACGAGTACGGTTTCCTCATCACCCCCCGCAGAAAGGTGGTAAACGGCCGGGTGACGGGGGAGATCGACTACCTCTCCGCGGACGACGAGGACGAGGTCTATGTGGGCATGGCCAACACCCGGGTGGACGAGGACGGCATGATCCTTGACGAGTACTGTTTCACCCGCTACCAGGGCAACGTGGTGAGCGTTCCCCGCGAAGAGGTTAACTACCTGGACGTATCCCCCAAGCAGGTGGTCTCCGTATCCACGGCCCTTATCCCCTTCCTTGAGCACGACGACGCCAACAGGGCCCTCATGGGCTCCAACATGCAGCGTCAGGCGGTGCCGCTTATAGCCCCGGAGGCCCCCCTTGTGGGAACGGGAGTGGAGCACCGGAGCGCCAAGGACTCCGGCTCCTGCGTCATGGCGGTCTGCGACGGAGAGGTGGAGTATGTGGACTCCTCCAGGATAGAAATAAGAAAGGGCGTTGAAACCCACGTCCACTCCCTCGTCAAGTTCAGGAGGTCCAACCAGGGCACCGTTATCCACCAAAAACCCATCGTCAAAAAGGGCGACCGGGTGGAGGCCGGACAGATCATCGCCGACGGCCAGGCCTCCGAGGGCGGGGAGCTCGCCCTCGGCCGCAACGTCATCGTGGCCTTCATGCCATGGGAGGGCTATAACTTCGAGGACGCCATTCTGCTCAGCGAGCGGCTTGTAAAGGAGGACTTCTACTCCTCCATCCACATAGAAGAGTACGAGATAGAGGCCCGGGACACCAAGCTCGGCCCTGAGGAGATCACCAGGGATATCCCCAACGTGGGCGAGGACATGCTGAAGAACCTCGACGAGGAGGGGATTGTCCGGGTGGGCGCCGAGGTGGGCGCAGGGGACATCCTGGTGGGGAAGGTCACCCCCAAGGGGGAGTCGGACCAGACGCCTGAGGAGAAGCTGCTCAGGGCCATCTTCGGCGAGAAGGCCCGCGAGGTGCGGGATACCTCCCTTAAAGTTCCCCACGGCGCCAGGGGTAAAGTTGTAGCCATCAAGCAGATGACCAGGGCCGACAGCCTGGACACCCTGAGCCCCGGCGTGAACAAGGTGGTCAAGGTCTACGTGGCCCAGCTCAGGAAGATCACCGTGGGCGACAAGATGGCGGGCCGCCACGGCAACAAGGGCGTAGTCTCCAGGATTTTGCCCGTGGAGGACATGCCCTACCTGCCCGACGGCACCCCCGTGGACATGGTGCTCAACCCCCTGGGAGTCCCCAGCCGGATGAACCTGGGGCAGGTGTTGGAGACCATCATGGGCTTCGTGGCCTGGAACAACGGCTGGAAGGTGGCTACGCCCGTCTTCGAGGGCGCGGAGGAGGAGGAGATTTTCAAACTTCTGGAAAAGCTCAGCGCCGACAAGTACCCCGACCTCACCGACGACGGCATGATCACCCTCTACGACGGCAGGACGGGCAACGCCTTCGATAAAAAAGTAACAGTGGGCTGCATGTACATGCTGAAGCTTATCCACCTTGTGGACGATAAAATTCACGCCCGGTCCATCGGCCCCTACAGCCTTATCACCCAGCAGCCCCTGGGCGGGAAAGCCCAGTTCGGCGGCCAGCGGTTCGGCGAGATGGAGGTCTGGGCGCTCGAAGGCTACGGCGCCGCCAACATCCTCCAGGAGATGCTCACCGTTAAGTCCGACGACATCCGGGGCAGGCTCAAGACCTACGAGCGGATAGTTAAGGGGCAGAACCTGTCCAAGCCGGGAATACCGGAGAGCTTCAGGGTCCTGGTTAAAGAACTTCAGGGGCTGGGGCTGGACGTGGAGGTAAAGTACAGCGACGGAACCGTGGGCGAACTCCTGATGGAGGACGACGAGGACGAATTCCCGAGCCCCAGGGAGCATGGGCCCAGGCCGCCCGCCGCCCCTGAGGAGGACGTGTTCGAGACGGCCGGCGCAGAGGAGATAGGGGAAGAGGACAAGGAACTTCTTATGGCCGAGGAATCGATATTTCTCGATCCCGAGGGCATGTCAATAATTGAGGAGGATGAATGATGGCCAGGAGGGAAATCCTGGGAGTGCGGGTAAAGCTCGCAAGCCCTGAAAGAATACGCAAGCTCTCCAACGGCGAGGTGAAAAAGCCGGAGACCATCAACTACAGGAGCCTCCGTCCCGAGCGGGACGGGCTATTTTGCGAGCGCATCTTAGGCCCCACCAAGAGCTACGAGTGCTCCTGCGGCAAATACAAGCGCAGCGGCCCCAAATTCAAGGGCATTTTGTGCGACAAGTGCGGTGTGGAGGTTACCGACAACCGGGTCCGCCGGGAGAGGATGGCCCATATTGAGCTGGCCGCCCCGGTGGTCCACATCTGGTACCTGAGGGGGATTCCCGGCAGGCTGAGCCTGCTGCTGGGCTGCACCACCAAGGACCTGGAGAAGGTCATCTACTTCGCCCCTAATCGTTTGAGGGAGGCGGCCTACAAGGTGGTTACCGAGGGCCGCTGGTTCGACCTGGCAAGGAAGAACGACGTCCTCTCCGAGAGCGAGGTAAACATCCACACCCACTACGACCCCCGGTTCAGGGCCGAGGAGGCCTACAGGATCGTGTCGGTGGACGACGTCCCCGTGGAAGAGGGGGATATTGTAGCGGCGCCCCAGATCTCCAGGTACAAGACCGAGTACGGCGACGACAGTTTTAAAGCCGAGCCCGCCTTCACCCTGGTGACGGCGCCGGAGGACCCCTCCTGTATGCCCGGCTCGGTGGTGGCGGCTTCGGAGCTTGAGAGGCTTAAAGAGGCCTACGGCGACTCCTTTGAAGCGGAAAGGGCCATGGCCGGCGCCCAGGAGGCGTTTGTCGTCACCGCCGCCGCCCGCCTGCCCTTCTCGAAGGGCGACATCCTGTCCGACACCGAGTTCCGCCTCTACAGCCAGAAATTTCCCGGCCGGTTCACGGCCCAGCAGGAGGTCGTCACCCTGGAGGACCCCTGCTACATAGTCATTGAAAAGGGCAAGTCTCCTTTCGAACCCGCATCCATCATCCTGGAGCGGGAGTACGATCTCTGCGCCGCCTACGACAGAAAACTTAAGGGCGACTCGGGAGACGGGGAGGGTACCTTCAAGGCTGGAATCGGCGCGGAAGGCGTTCAGGCCCTGCTTGAGCGGATAGACCTTGACCAGATAAGCGCCTCCCTCCGGGAGGAGATCTCCGAGAGCACGGGACAGAAAAAGCGCAAGCTCATCAAGCGCCTCCAGGTGGCCGAGGACTTCCGCAAGAGCAAGTCGGCGGCCAAATCCATGATCCTGGAAGTGCTGCCCGTCATTCCCCCCGACCTGCGCCCCATGGTGCAGCTGGACGGGGGCAGGTTCGCCACGTCGGACCTTAACGACCTCTACCGGAGGGTTATAAACCGCAACAACAGGCTTAAAAAACTCCAGGAGCTCAAAGCCCCGGAGATAATCATCCGTAACGAAAAGCGGATGCTCCAGGAGGCGGTGGACGCCCTTATAGATAACGGCCGCATGGGCAAGGCGGTGCTGGGGGCGGGGAACAGGCCTCTTAAGAGCCTTACCGACCTGCTGCGGGGCAAGAAGGGCCGCTTCCGCCAGAACCTGCTTGGCAAGAGGGTGGACTACTCGGGCCGCTCGGTCATAGTCATAGGCCCCCAGCTCAAGATCTACCAGTGCGGCCTTCCCAAGCAGATGGCCCTGGAACTCTTCAAACCCTTTGTGGTAAGGCAGCTGGTGGAGCGGGGCCTGGCCCCCAACGTGAAAAACGCCAAACGGCATATTGAGCGGGGCAAGGAGGAAATCTGGGGGATCCTGGAAGAGATCATTAAGGACCACCCCGTAATGCTCAACCGGGCGCCCACCCTGCACAGGCTGGGCATCCAGGCCTTTGAGCCGGTCCTTATGGAGGGCAAGGCCATAAGGCTTCACCCCATGGTCTGCACCGCCTTCAACGCAGACTTCGACGGCGACCAGATGGCGGTCCACGTGCCCCTGTCCATAGAGTCCCAGGCGGAGGCCAGGCTTCTGATGCTTTCCGCCAACAACCTGCTGTCCCCTGCGAGCGGCCGTCCCGTGATGACGCCCACCCAGGATATAGTTCTTGGCATCTACTGCCTCACCGACATGAAGGACGAAGAGGAGGGGGAGAAGCTCCCCTTCTACTCAAGCATAGACGACGCGCTCATAGCCTTCAACCACGGCGCGGTAAAAGTGGACAGCCGCATAATGCTGAAACGGGACCCCTCCTGGGAGGGGGACGAAAACTGGCTTATCACCTCGCCGGGCCGGGTAATCTTCAACAACGTGCTGCCCGAAGGACTCCAGTTCATTAACAAGCAGCTGGACAAGAGAGAGCTGGGGTTCATCCTCGACCGGGCCTACGACATGGTGGACCGGGTGGCAATGGTAAAGATGCTGGACGACATCAAGGCCCTGGGCTACCGCTGGGCAACCCTGAGCGGCATAAGCTTCGGGGTTAAGTCCATCATCATCCCTCCGGAGAAGAAGCAGCTAACCGAGGAGGCCACCAGGGACGACGACGAACTAAAAGCGGAGTACGAGATGGGCATCCTCACCCAGGACGAGTATCTCTTCCAGAAGGAGAGCCTCTGGTCCGAGAAGTCCAGGGTAATTGCAGAAAGCATTGTCAACCACATGGACCGCACCAACTCCATCCGTATGATGGTGGACAGCGGCGCCCGGGGAAGCCGGAGCCAGATGGGCCAGATGGCGGGCATCCGGGGCCTCATGTCCGACCCGTCGGGCCGCATAATCGACTACCCCATTACCGCCAACTTCCGGGAGGGCATGTCCATGCTGGAGTTTTTCATCTCCACCCACGGCGCCCGGAAGGGCCTGGTGGACACGGCGCTCCGCACGGCCAAGTCGGGATACCTTACCAGGCGGCTGGTGGACGTGGCCCAGGACCTTATAATCACGGAGCGGGACTGCGGCGACGACAGGGGCGTAACCATCAAGCCCCTGAAGCAGGACGACAAGATAATGATCCGCCTGTCTGAAAGAATCGAGGGCAGAAATGCCCTTGCGGACATAGTCGACCCCGCCACCGGCGAGGTTATTGTAAAAGCGGGGCAGTGCATACTCTCCCGGGAGGCCAGGAGAATAGAGGACGCCGGGATTGAATCGGTCCTGGTCCGCAGCCCCCTCACCTGCCGCCTCCGCCACGGCATCTGCCAGGCCTGCTACGGCATGGACCTGGCCACCAGGAAGGAAGTCCCCATGGGAGAGGCGGTGGGGGTAGTGGCCGCCCAGTCCATCGGCGAGCCGGGCACCCAGCTCACCATGCGTACCTTCCACACGGGGGGCGTCCGCCTTACGGGAGAGGACATCACCCAGGGCCTTCCCCGTATTGAACAGCTCTTCGAGGCCAGGAGGCCCAAGAAGGTAGCCTTCCTGGCAGGCCTCGACGGCCGGGTGGCCGAAGTGCGCCACATGGAGGGCAAGAGGCGGGTGACCATCGTCTCCGGCGAAGGAGATACGGAGGAAAAGATCACCCATAATATCCCCATCGGCCAGAGCCTCCTCGTTGAGGAGGGGGCCGAGGTAAGAAAGAACGACAAGCTCACCGAGGGCAGCGTTGACCCCCAGCAGCTGCTGGAGGTGGAGGGCATTGAGGAAGTACGCCGGGCGCTGGTGGACGAGATCCAGGAGGTCTACCGCTCCCAGGGCGTTTCCATAAACAACAAGCACATTGAGGTAATCCTCCGCAAGGTGGCCCCTGTAAACCGGGTCAAGATCGACGAAGAAGGGGACACCTCTTTCGTGGCGGGGGACCTGGTCTGGACCGACGAGATCGACGCCGAGACCGCCCAGATTGAAAAGGAGAACGAGGAGAACATCGCCGAGGCGGTGCGCATCTTCTCCGGCCGTCCCCTGCTTGAAATCGCCTCTAAAAAAGCCGGCGAAATAATGACCGAATACCTGGGGGCGCCCCTGGGCGAGGAGGCCATAAGGGGAATTCTAAGACCCGGCATGATGATCTCCTCCGTGAAGATCGGGGATGAAGAGGGCAACCCCGTCACCGTGATAGTGGGGGAGGCGGCCTTCAGAAAGAGTATGGAGGGAATGGACCTTGTAACCTCCTTCTCTTCCCCCGACGGCAAAGAGATCCCCGCAGGTGCCCGGCTCACCCTCGGACAGCTGGGCATAGTTACCTCCGGCGACCCGGCGGTAATCTATATCCGGGACGGAGAGACCCTGGACAAGCTTGCGGACTCCGCCTACCTGGCCGAGGACATAGTTGCGGACGGCGAGACAGTAGCCAAAAAGGACACCGCCTTCACCAAAAAAGAGGCGGACCTGTGCCGGGAGTTAAACATCCCGTCGGTGACGGTCTGGCACTCGGCGGACCGGGTAAACCTGACCGATCTTCTGGAAGAGAGCCTTAAGGATAAGTGGGGCAGGCCCCTTGCCCAGGCCCTGGACGGGGAAGGCTACGCCATATCGCCGATCCCGCAGTTCGTGGATGCGTCCATAATAAAAAGAATATTAGAAGGGGCCGTCTCCGCCTTCGAAATCGAGGGCGAGATCTTCTCCCGTGAGGGAATCCTGGCAGATATCCTGGCTTCCAGGGTGACGGATAAAATTCTGCTTGAGCCGGTGGAGGGCGAAGACGGAGAGATCCTGGCCAACCCCGGCGATAAGGCGGGCAAAGAGCTTGTTGCGGCCATCGCCGCCAATCCCGGCATAAAGGAAGTCGTAGTCCGCCCCGCAGGCGCATCCCGCAAGGACGAAAAGACCATAACCGCCAGGGTGACCTTTGTCAGGAAGCTGCGGGAGGCGCCCAGGGTGAAACCCTTCATCCACGGCATCACCAAGGCGGCCCTGGCCACGGACAGCTTCCTGAGCGCCGCGTCTTTCCAGCAGACCGCCCAGGTGCTTGCCCAGGCCGCGGTAAGGGGAGAGATAGACCCCCTGGAGGGACTGAAGGAGAACGTCATCATAGGCCACCTTATCCCCGCCGGAACCGGAGCTGAAAAGTTCAGGGAGATACGGCTCAAGGAGATGCAAAACGGGGAGGCGCCCTCAGCAGCGGCAGAAGACTAGAGGGCGGGGAAAAAATTTTGGGGCATAGAGGCGGTTTGGGTCCTTTTTCAGGCCGGGGCCGGAAAAGGGACTTGACACAAATCCCGCCTCTTTGCTATCATCCTTTGGTGCTTTCGCACAGGGGGGATTCTTTTGCCTTTAAACGAGCTGGCAGTCCCGGAGCGTGTTACGGGACTGCGTCAGATAAGGCGGAAGCTTGAAGCGGGCGAACTTGAGAAGCTTTTCATTGCGTCGGACGCAGATGAAGCCCTTGTCGCCCCCATCGAGGCGGAGGCCCGGAGGCAGGGCGTCCCCGTTGAACGGGCTGAAGACATGACCCGGCTGGGAAGGGCCTGCGCCATAAGCCGCGGCGCGTCCGTGGCGGGAATTTGCAGATCAGGGGGCAAGCGGCCCCCTCGACGAGAAAAAACGGAAGGAGGAAATTGAGTGCCTACAATTAACCAGCTTATCCGGCACGGCCGCCGGGACAAGAGGCAGAAGACCTACGCCCCCGCGCTGCAGGGAAACCCTGCCAGAAGGGGAGTATGCACCAGGGTGTACACCGTAACCCCCAAGAAGCCCAACTCGGCTCTGAGGAAGGTCGCCCGCGTACGTCTCACCAACGGTATCGAGGTTACGTCCTACATACCCGGGATAGGCCACAACCTTCAGGAGCACTCCGTGGTCCTGGTAAGGGGAGGCCGGGTGAAGGACCTTCCCGGCGTGCGCTACCACATTATCAGGGGCGCCCTTGACTGCGGAGGAGTGGAAAATCGAAAGAGATCCCGCTCCAAGTACGGCGCGAGGAAGCCCAAGTAGGGCTACCCGGCGTCAGCATAGTTTTGAGGAGGGGTTGACCAATGCCGCGTAAGGGGCATGTCAAGAAAAGACACAGTCTGCCTGATACCAAATTCGGCAGCACGGCGGTAACAAAGTTCATCAACAGCCTTATGAGGCAGGGCAAGAAGAGCGTCGCCGAAAAGATAATGTACCGGGCTCTCGATATTGCGGGCGAAAAGCTCAGCGTGGAGCCCTTCGACGTATTTACGAAGGCCATGGATAATGTGCGCCCCCTGGTGGAGGTACGTCCCCGCAGGGTAGGCGGCGCCACCTACCAGGTTCCCGTGGAAGTTCCCCCCGAGAGGGCCCAGGTGCTTACCATCCGCTGGATTTTAAGCTACGCCCGGGGCAAGAAGGGAATCCCCATGGCGGAAAGGCTGGCCCGGGAGTTTATGGACGCCTACAAGGGCGAGGGCAGCTCCATTAAGAGAAAAGAAGACACCCACAAGATGGCGGAGGCCAACCGGGCGTTTGCTCACTACCGCTGGTAGGGAGCGCAGAAGGGGCATCTCCCCGTCAAACTGATGGAAACGAGGTTTTGTGGCAACCATGCAGACGCTTGATATGAAAAGAATACGCAATATTGGCATCGCGGCCCACATCGACGCGGGCAAGACGACCACCACGGAGCGTATTCTTTTCTACACCGGAAGAAACTACAAGATGGGCGAAACCCATGAAGGCGCCGCCACCATGGACTGGATGGAGCAGGAGAAGGAGCGGGGGATCACCATAACCTCCGCAGCCACTACGTGCATATGGGCCGATCATTTTGTCAATATTATTGATACGCCCGGCCACGTGGATTTTACCGTCGAGGTCGAGAGGTCCATGAGGGTTTTGGACGGCGCCGTGGCGGTATTCTGCGCCGTCGGGGGGGTGGAGCCCCAGTCCGAGACCGTGTGGAGGCAGGCCGACCGATACAGAGT
>JAAYQT010000025.1 GCA_012519165.1 Synergistaceae bacterium | reverse complement strand
CAACACTCCCACCTTTGACGACCGCTGCAGGACCTTCTGCATGAACCCGTCGGGCTTCGTGGTTTACGAGTACAACAAGTCCCACGACCTGGTCACGGTAAACGGTCACAGCCTTAAAACGGTGAAGTCAAAGAACACCAACTTCGCCATTCTGGTCACCAAGAACTTCACCCAGCCCTTCAACGACCCCATAGGCTACGCCACCCACGTGGCCAAGCTCGCCAATATGCTGGCCGGGGGCGGCATCCTGCTGCAGAGGCTGGGGGACCTGAGGGACGGCCGGAGGTCCACCCAGTCAAGAATTGACAGGGGGATGATCACCCCCACCGCCAACGCTCAGCCCGGGGACCTCAGCCTGGTGCTGCCCCACCGGTACCTGACCGATATAGTGGAGTTCCTGGACGCCCTTAACGCCATAATGCCGGGGGTGAACCAGAACGACACCCTGCTTTACGGGGTGGAGATAAAGCTGTACTCATTGAGGCTGGAGCTGGGCAAGGACTTAAGGGTTCCCGTGATAGACCGGCTTTACATGGCCGGGGACGGCGCGGGGGTGAGCAGGGGGATTATCCAGGCGGCGGCCAGCGGGGTAGTCGCCGCCCGGGCGATTATTGCGGGCTGAACCTCTACTTTTTAGTGTAGCGAAGCAGCAGGCCCTCAAAGGGCTTGGGGGCGGTTCTGGTGGCCATCCTCAGGCTGCTGTCCGTCACTTTGAGTTCGGCCAGGGTTATGGGGAAGGGCAGGTCCCTTATATCCACCAGAGGCTGAAGGTCCCTGATGGCGTCCCGGACCACGTCAGTCTGCTCGTCGTGGTTAATCTTAAGCTCAGTGTCCTTCAGCCAGAGCTCCTTGCCCTTTTTAATTTCCAGCCCCGTCTTCACCTCCGCCAGGAGGGTGAGGCCGGGGTTTTTTACGTGGTAGTAGCCCCTTGCCGTCAGAAAGCCGGGCTTAAGGTCCACTGAAACTTTGCGCCACTCGTCCCCTCCCCGGGCGCTCAGCGCGGCGTTGATGTCCTTCTCCAGGATGACGGTCTCGAAGTTGGTCCTGAGGGCTTCTTTGACCTTTATGGGGTCCTTTGCGTCTGCGTCCCATTCCGAAGGGGGCGCCAGCTCCAGGAAGGACGACTCCAGGGCCAGTTTCTCAACCCGGAAGCCGCCAAGGTTAGCCCCTTTGACGAGGACGTGGAGGTTTCTTATGTTCCCCTGGTCGTCGGGCTCCTCGTCAAGCCGGAGCTCCAGCGCCTCGGGGTTGGTGACGGATACAAGGATGGAGAGGAGTTTTTCCCCGTTGGTCTCCGGGGTAAAGTCCCCGGCGAACTCCCTGGTCCGGGCGGCCGAGGGAAGGGCAAGGGCCGCAATTAAAATTACGGAAAGCAAAAGTCTTTTCACTGTAGCTACCTCCTGTAAGGATTTTTTTAAAATACCCCCGTCGCGGGACGGGGAAAACTATTCAGGCCTGACGGCCGTCCTGCCGATGGAGTAGTAGGTAAAGCCCCGCCGCTCCATCTCCCCGGGGGAATACTGGTTGCGGCCATCAACTATCACCGGGGAGGCCAGCAGGGATTTTATCCTCCTGAAGTCGGGCTGTTTGTAAATGTCCCACTCTGTCACCAGAACCAGGGCGTCGGCGCCGTTTACTGCGTCGTACTGGTCGTTTACGTAGATTACGCCCTGGAGCTCCCCAAGGGCCGCCCTAGTGCCGTCGATGCCCTTGGGGTCGTGGGCCTGGACCCTCGCCCCGGCGGCGGCCAGGTCTTTGATCAGGGTCTGGGCAGGGGCCTCCCTCACATCGGAGGTCTTGGGCTTGAAGGCGAGCCCCCACACGCCGATGGTCTTTCCCTTTAGACTGCCGAAGTGGGAGAGGAGTTTTTCCGTCAGGACCCTCTTCTGGCGTTCATTTATATCCTCCACTGCCGCCAGGATGGTCATCTCCGCCCCCTCCCGGCGGGCGAACTCCCGCATGGCCCTCACGTCCTTGGGGAAGCATGAGCCGCCGAAGCCGCAGCCCGCGTTCAGGAAGGCGTACCCGATCCT
>JAAYQT010000231.1 GCA_012519165.1 Synergistaceae bacterium | reverse complement strand
GGAGGTGTCACACCCGGTTCCATGCCGAACCCGGCAGTTAAGCCCTCCAGCGCCGATGGTACTGCGGACGTATCCGTGGGAGAGCAGGACGCCGCCGGAAATCCTTATTAAAAGAACGCCCCCGGGGTACTTACGTTACCCGGGGGCGTTTGTTATTATGTCATTACCTGTTAATTTCCCCTACTTCTTCGCCTCTTCCGCCGCCTTCATGATTTCGTCGACTACTGCGTCGCCTACGTCTGCGCGGATCATTTTTTCAGTGACTTTCGCCGCCTTCACCAGCTCGGCCTGAAGCTCGGCGTCGGGGTCCACTACGGCCAGTCCTGTCTTTTTAATGGAGTCCAGCATTTCGTCGTTCTTGGCCTTGGCAAGGTCAAAGAGATAGTCGGCGGTCTCGTTCATGCTGTCGTCGACTATCTTCCTGTACTCCTCCGGCATGCCGTTGTAAAGGTCCATGTTCATGTTTATGCTAAGGATGAACGCAATATGGTGGGTGTTAACAAGGCTCTTCTGAACTTCATAAAACTTTGTCGACCAGATTATCTCGTACGGGTTTTCCTGGGCGTCCACTGTCCCCTGCTGGAGAGCAATGTAAAGCTCCGCAAAGTTCAGGGGTGTGGGGTTGGCGCCGAGAGCCTCCCAGAAGGCCATGTGGTACTTGTTCTCCATGGTTCTGATTTTTACGCCCTTGAAGTCGGCCGCCCTGGCAATGGGCTTGTTGACGGTCGTCTCACGGTAGTAAATGGGTTCGAAGAGAAGAAGTTTAAGCCCGGCCCCGGCATACCACTCCTCCAGCTTCTTCCTGAAGTCTCCAGAGAGACCCTTCCTGGCAATATCAAGGTTTTCATAGAGCATGGGAATATCAAAAATAGCCAGTTCGGGAATGAAACCTACCTGGGGCGCGGTGGTCTGGGATACCATGGCTATATCTCCCAGCTGGCAGCTTTCAAGTATCTCCCTGTCGCCGCCGAGCTGGTTGTCAAGGAAGATCTGCACCTTGATCTTTCCGCCGGACTTGGACTCGATAAGCTCCTTAATCTTCTCCGTCGCCAGGGCTCTTGGCGTTTCGCCGGTGGAGGGGTAGGCCCCCGCAAGCTGCAGGGTGTACTCCTGCGCGGAAGCAGCGCCGGCAAGGAGGAACGCAAATAAAACTACTGCCGCTAAGAGCGAAGTGATCTTAATCTTCTTCATTTTTTCATCTCCCGTTTAAAATTTTTTTACTGAATTTCCCCGAAACTTAAGCCGCCGCAGTTGTCAGTTAGTCCGCCCTTTAAATCACCTCCTTTTTTTAACCCTTCATTAACCCAGGAAAAACAGGCTCATCTGGGGTATGTAGGTAATCAGCGCCAGGGCGAAAATGAACGCTATTATGAACGGAATGGCCTTAATACCGACCTTCATGACGTTCTCGTTAATTAAAGGCGCCGCAACGAATAGGTCCACCCCGAAGGGCGGGGTTACCATTCCTATGGCCAGGTTTACCACCATTATCACGCCCAGGTGCACCGGGTCCACCCCGAGGGCGCCGGAGGAGGCAAGCATCATGGGCGCCAGGATGGCGATGGCGGGCCCTACGTCCATGAACATGCCCAGTATGAGGAGTATTACGTTGAGCGCCAGAAGGAAGACGAACTTGTTCCCCGCAAAGTAGGTCAGGATGAAATCCCTCAGGGCTACAGGCGCCTGGAGAAGGGCGAGGACCCTGCCGAATACAATTGCCAGGGAGAGTAGCACCACGATGGGGGCGTAGGACTTTACGGTGTCTGTAAGAATTCCGCCAAGCTCTTTGAAGTTCAGGCTCCTGTAGACAAACAGGCATACAATAAGGGCGTAGAAGACGGATACAGCCGCCGCTTCGGTAGGCGTCACCACTCCGCTGTAAATTCCGCCCAGGATAATGACGGGGGTCAGCAGAGCCCAGAAGCTCTCCCTGAAAAGCCTGAAAAGCCCTCCCGCCCTCAGAGTTTTAACTTTTTCGGATATTTTCTCCTTGTCCTCTCCGTGGACGCGGGCGTATATGTAAGCGTAGATCATGAGGCAGAGGCCGATGGTAATGCCGGGGATTATGCCTGCAATGAAAAGATTTCCAATGGAAATTCCCGTGACTACGCCGAAGGTGACGAAGGGGATGCTGGGCGGGATTATGACGCCAAGGCTCCCGGCGGTGGCCACCAGAGCCGCGCTGTAGACCTTGTCGTACCCCAGGGATACCAGGAAGGGGATGGCCATGCCGCCCACCGCCGCAGTGGTGGCCACTCCGGAGCCGGAGATGGCGCCGTAAAACAGGCATGTAATAATGGCGGTAATTGGGATGCCCGCAGGAAAATCGCCTATGAAATAGGCGAAGAAGTTAAAGAGCTTGTCGGAAATCTTGCCCTTGGTCATTATGTTGCCCGACAGGATGAACAGCGGGATGGCAAGCATGGGAGTGCTGTCCAGGGCGCTTACCACGTTTCTTACGATATAGGCCATGGAGGCGGGGAAACCCGGAATGGTTATCCCCGGCAGTATAGTGGCAAACCCGAGAGCGACTGCGATGGGCACGCCAAGGATCAGCCCTCCCAGGAGAACGAAGAATAGGGTAAAGACCATGGCTACGCCTCCTTCCTTCCAGTCAGGACCCTGAGATCACGGGCCGTCTTCTGGATTCCCCTGGCCATGGCCAAAAAGAAGCCCGCGGCGGCGGCGAAGTAGATCAGCCCGAGGGGCATTCCGAGGGCTGGACTCACCTGCCCCGTTTTAACTACCCGGGTCACTGCAGGGATGGAGTGATAGAACAGGTACCCGAAGAAGACTGTCACCAGGCCGTTGACCGCCGCAGCGACAAGTTGGCCGGGTTTTTCCGGCAGCGCCTCAAGCAGGGTTGTTACCTTGAGGATACTGTCCTCCTTGATGGTGTAGCCTATGCTGATAAGGGCGGACCAGACGAAAGCATACCGGGAGGCCTCTTCCGCCCAGGACAGAGACGCGTTGAAAACGTAGCGCATGATGACCTGGAGCATCATTACTACAGAAATGACGACGAGAAGGCCGCTTAAAATGTACTCCTCGAAGCGCTCGTCCAGCCATTTGAGAAAACGCAAAGCCCTCACCTCCTCAGGCTGATCCTATCGTTTTATTGACAGGTGTTCCAGCAGGGCGTTTGTCATTACTTGCACGTCCGGCTCGCCGCCCGTCCACTTTCTGAAGGCCTCCACCCCCTGCCAGATGGTCATCCAGTAGCCGTAAAGAATTTTGGCCCCCCGGGCCTCCGCCTGCCTCAGCAAAAGGGTGTCGTGAGGCACGTAGACCAGGTCGCAGACCATATGCCCGGGCTTAAGCAGGCTTGTGTCGAAGGGCGTGGCGTCGGTGTTGGGCTCCATGCCCAGGGGAGTGGAGTTGATTATAAGTTCGTTTTCCTCAAGCAGCTTGGGCACGTCGCCCTCGTCGGTGGAGAGGACCGGGCAGACATTTGACTTGTAGGCGTTGAGGTCCGCCGCCAGCTCCTCAAGTTTTTTATTCCCCGAATCCCTCTTCCAGAGGCTTATGGACTCCACCCCCGAATGGGCCAGGGCGAAGGCCACCCCTCTGGCGGCGCCCCCTGAACCGAAGATAAGGCATCTTTTGCCCGCCGGATCGTACCCGCCCTGCTCCTTCAGGCCCGTTACAAAGCCCACGCCGTCGGTGTTTGCCCCGCAGAGCTTCCCGTTCTTCCAGTAGACGGTGTTAACGGCGTTGCACAGGGAGGCGGTTTCGTCCAGCTCGTCCAGATATTCAATCACCTTTTGTTTAAGGGGCATGGTGATGTTGAGCCCTTTAAAACGCAAGGCCTCCAGGGCAGGCATAATCCGTCCTATGGAGGCCTCGTCCGCGTCGTAGGGGGTGTATACCGCGTTCATCCCCAGGGACTCAAAATTTGCGTTGTGCATGGCCGGGGAGAGGGATTTTCTCACCGGAAACCCCAAAAGACCGAAAAATTCAGTATCCGCCCAGAAAGTTTTTTCTTTAGGCATTGCCCGCGCCTCCTTAATTTAGCTTGTTAGTGAAATGTAAGTACAGTCCTATCAGATGGAAACCATTGTGTCAAGAAAATTTTTGCGTTCGCGCCGGGCGGGAAAACCTATGTCAGGCCATAAGGCAGTCGCAGACGTCCTCGTTTTGCCCTGTTCCCTGTCCGATCTTCACCGACTCCATGGTAATTTCTCCCCTTCTTTGGAGGAGCAGAAGGAGGGATAAAAGGGAGACGGGGGTAATCCCTATGGCCCCGGCAGCCTCATTTACCGATAGTTCCTCTCCCGGCCGGGCCATTCTCTTTACCTCGCCCCCCACCAGGGACAGCCACTGCCCGAAGAGCTCCGCCACCTCCGGCGACGAGGCCGCAGCCAGTTGGGACGTTTTTGCTATTGATTCCACCAGCCTTGCCGTTACAAGGGCTTCCGAGTCCAGCAATTTTTTAATATCTTCAAAGATCTCCCGCTCGTTCATGCTTTCGCTTCCTTTCGGGTTCAAAGTGTGTTTCTTCCAATAAGGAGGAAGTGATACAATACAGGCATAAGAAACGAACCTGACGGCGCTATTGTATATCAGCGGACCTCCGTCGAACAACCGGGAGGCCTCTTTCGCTGAACTACAGGTCAGATTAAAACGGCGCAGGCGCCTTAAAACCTGATATTCATCTAGAAACGCCAGGAGGGCAAAGGCATGGAGAACATCAAAGTTGACGACGATTTAAAACAAAGGGATGTGGAAAGAAGGGGAGCAGAGCACATCACCCTCGTTTTCGAACTCAATGAGGAATCTTTCGGGCTTGACGTAAACAGCATCCGGGAGATAGTCCGGGTCCCCCCCTTCATTACCAGGGTCCCCAACTCGCCGGGATACATCAGGGGCGTCATTAACCTGCGGGGTTCCATCGTCCCGGTTTTTGACATGGAACTGAAAATAGGCATGAACCAGAAAGAGCTCACCGACGAGGCAAGGATCGTCGTCGTGTCGTGGAATGAAACCCTGTTCGGCATCATTGTGGATTCCGTCCGGGAGGTCTGCACCATCTACGACGTCCAGATAGAGTCAGCCTCCCAGATAAATACCTCCATGGACCGAAAATACATCCTGGGCGTGGCCAAACACGAGGACGGGAGGCTTATCCTGTTGCTTGACCTTGCGGTGCTCTTCGAAATCGACGCAATTCTGGAGGAAGAGGCCTAGGTCGTCCGGCTGCGGGGGCATGATACGGGTCGACCTCCATACTCACAGTACTTTTTCGGACGGCGCCCTCTCGCCGGAAAGACTTGCCGCCCTGGGGAAAAAACGGGGCGTCTCGGTGATGAGCCTGACCGACCACGACACAACGGAGGGGCTGCCCCGCTTTTTGGCCGCCTGCAGGAAGCTTGGCATAAGGAGTGTGCCGGGGATTGAGCTGTCCGCTGAATTCCCCTCCACCCTTCACATCCTGGGGTACCGGATAGACCCGTCCGACAGACGGCTTGAAGAGGCCCTGACCGCCATAAGGAGGGCCCGGGATATCAGGAACGCCCGGATTTGCGAAAAGCTGCAAAGCCTGGGCATAGACGTCTCCCTGGAGGAAGTGGAGGCGGAAGCGGGGGGAGAAGTCGCCGCCCGGCCCCACTTTGCCCGGATTATGATTAGAAAGGGCTACGTAAAGGATCACCGGACCGCTTTTTCCCTCTACCTGGGCAGATCGGGAAAGGCTTACGCAAGCAGGGAGAGGCTGTTGCCGGAGGACTGCATAAGGCTCGTCCGCGAGGCGGGGGGAGTGGCGGTCATGGCGCACCCCGTCGAGACCTCGGCGTCCTATGAAAAAATCCGGAGCGTGGCGGGAAGGCTGAAAGAAGCGGGCCTCTGGGGGATGGAGTGTTACACCTCAAAGCACAACAGCGAGCAGGTTTTCAGGTATCTCTCCATCGCCTCTGACCTGGGGCTCTTTCCCACCGCAGGAAGCGACTTCCACGGAGGCCCGGGTCCGGCCCCGCCTCCGGGAATCCGCGTCCCCGCCGGGATGATACCCTGGGCCAGGCTGGGGGTTTCCCTTTAAAATGATTAAATGTTTAATGGTATTATACCGTGGAACGTAAAGCTGATATCAAGGAGGAATAACCGTGTATCCCATAGATCTTAAAAGCGACACAGTGACCCGGCCGTCGAAGGCCATGCGGGAGGCAATGTTCAACGCCGAAGTCGGGGACGACGTTTACGGCGAGGACCCTACGGTAAACCTGCTGCAGGAGAAGGCCGCAGCCATCATGGGGATGGAGGCCTCCATCTTTCTTCCCTCGGGCACCATGGGGAATCTTGCGGCCATCCTGGCCCACTGCGGCCGGGGCGAGGGCGCCATCATAGGAGTCAACAGCCACATCTACATTAACGAGGGCGGCGGCCTTGCGGCCCTGGGAGGGGTGGTCCCCCTCACCGTCGACGACTCCTCGGGGCTCGTTCCCCCAAGTGAAATTGACGACAACTGCCGGCCGGTGAACGTGCACTTCGCCCCGGCCAGGCTCCTCTGCCTTGAAAACACCCATAACAGATGCGGGGGCCTTGCAGCCTCTCCCGCCGAGATGAAAGTCTCCGCCGACGGGGCCAGGAAACACGGCCTTGCCGTACATATCGACGGGGCCAGAATCTTCAACGCGGCGGCCGCCTGGAAGTGCGACGTAAAAGAGTACGCATCCCTGGCGGACTCCATCCAGTTCTGCCTGTCCAAGGGGCTCGGCGCGCCCATAGGCAGCATGCTCTGCGGATCAAAGGCCTACATAGGCAGGGCTCTACACTGGAGAAAGAAGCTGGGAGGGGGGCTCAGGCAGGCGGGAATAATGGCCGCTGCGGGAGTCTACGCCCTGGATAACAACACGGCGCGCCTGTCGGAAGACCATGAAAACGCCGCCCTGATTACCAAAGGCCTCTCGGACGGGGGACTGGAGGTTGAAAAAATCTCCGTTCCCACCAACATGGTTTACTTTCATGCGCCCGCCGCCGCAGCGGGAGACCTTCACGTCCGGTGCGCGGAAAAGGGCCTCCTGTTCAACGCCGCCGCCGGAGGAAGAATAAGGCTCGTCACCCATATCGACGTCTCCAGGGAGCAGGCCCTCAGGGCCGTGGAAATAATCCTGGAGGAGGTCTCAGGTAAGTGAGGGGCGCGCCCTCCAGGGAGGCCGTCGAAGAAGCGTCCGCTTTCCTTATCCGTAGGGCTCTTGAGAAAGGGGCCGCCGGGGCGGACGTGGTCTACCGGTTTAGCCGGGGGGGCGCCCTCTCCCTGAGGGACGGGGAGGTAGAAAAAAACTCTTATGGTACCTCAGCGGGCATAGGCCTGAGGACCCTCGACAGGTGGGGCAGGCAGGGCGCCGCCCAGGTCAACTCCCTGGAGAGGCCTTTTCTTGAGGATCTGGCCCAGTGGAGCCTTAACAACTGCGCTTACTCCGAGCCCGACCCCTACGTCCATCTTGGACCGGGCTGCCCTTTTCCCCTTCCTGACCTGGAGCTGTACGATCCGGAAGTGGAAGCCGTAGCCCCGGAGTTCAGAATGGAAGTATGCAAAGAGATGGGGGAGATAGCCAGGGACGCCCACCCCGGGGTTGTGTCCGTAAGAAGCGCCTCCTGGGGGGAAGGGGCGGGGGAATACTACTACGGTTCCTCCGAGGGGCAGTCTTTATGGTATAGCGCCACCAGCGCCGGGTGCGGCGTTTCGGTGGTCTTGACCGCAGGGGACGATATAATGGAGATGGGAGGCTCGGGGGACGACAGCCGCTTCATATCCGGCCTGGACCCCCGAAAGGCCGCCGCCGAGGCCGTAAGCCGTACGGCCATGGTCATGGGCGGCAAACCCCTTCCCACGGGCAGATACGACATCGTCCTGGACGGGGAGGCGGCGGCATCCCTTGTGGAGGTCATCGGAGAGCTCTTTCTGGCCCCGGCCATCCACAAAAACAGATCCTTCCTGAAGGGGAAGCTGGGGGAACATGTAGCCTCCAGGGCTCTGACCCTAACGGACGACGGCCTGTTAAAAAGGGGCCTTGGCGCCTCACCCTTTGACGGCGAGGGAGTTCCCCGGGCCAAAACCCCCCTTCTGACCGGAGGGACGGCCGCCGGGTGGCTTTATAATCTTAAATATGCCCTCATCGACGGCGTAAAATCCACGGGGAACGGAAGCCGGTCCCTGTCCGGAACGCCCGATGCGGATACTACCAACCTTGTCCTGGAACCCGGCGCCGCGACCCTGGAGGAGCTGTTCCGGCAGGCGGGGAATGGCATTTACGTCACCGAGCTGCTGGGTTTTCACACCCTGAACCCGGTGAGCGGAGAGTTTTCTATAGGCATAAAGGGGGCGTCTCTTTCGGGGGGCGCTCCGGGAGGCGCTGTTTCCGGAATGATAATTGCGGGAAACCTTAAGGACGTAATGATGAATATCGATCTCGTGGGCAGGGACTTTCGCTTCTACGGCAGCGTAGGAGCCTGCCCCCTGGTGATTAGAGATGTGGCCGCGTCGGGCTGCTAGCCTCTGCCTGGCCCTTTTCCTGGCCCTGTTTGCCGCGCTGACTGCGGCCAGGGCCCAGGAAACAGGCCTCTATGCGGGGGCGTCTCCCGTAGGGAGCGTGCCTGTCGCGGGCCGGGGGGCCCATCAGATGGTGTCAGCCGTCGCCATCGCCCGGCTGCTGGGCATGGATGCCTCTGCCAAGGGGGACACCCTCACCGTATCCTCGGGCAAAAGCAAAATCAGGATAGTTGAAGGCGCAGCCGCAGCCTGGCTGGACGCGGAGCTCGTCCCCCTTGCCGCATCAAGCCTCCTGGAGGGTAAGGAGTGGCTTGTTGAAAGCCGCTCCGCACTGAAGCTTTTCAACGCGCTGCTCGTCCGCTCGGGAAAGGCCGGCAACCTTGCATGGGGCCAGGCCGCCGCAGCTCCTGCAAAAACCCCTGTTAAGCCCCCTGCTGCGGCCCAGCCGGCTCTTTCGTCCCCGGGCGGTCCCTCGCTTTCGGCCATAAGGTGGGGCGACGACAACGGCAAGATAAGGGTAGTGCTGGACTACGAAGGAGACAGCGCCCCGGAGATTGTCCAGAGCGGCGGCAGGGTAAAGGCAGAGTTCTCCCTCGGCAGGGGAGGGCTGCCGGACCTTTCGTCCCCCTACGGGGAGATAAAGCTGACCTCGGTAAACTTCGGCGACAGGATAGCCCTTGAGTTTTTAACATCCCTCCCCGTGAAGGAGATCATCCCCCTTTCGGGTCCGCCCCGGATTGTAATCGACTTCGTCCGCCAGGGCGGAAAGGCCCCCGCCGCAGTAAAGACTCCTCCTTCTGCCCCTGCAACCGTTCCGGTTAAAGCGCCGCCTAAAAAGAGCGGTCCTAAAATTGTAGCGGTGGACGCAGGGCACGGGGGCAAGGACCCCGGCGCGGTGGCAAACGGCTATAAAGAGAAGGATATAAACCTGGCGGTAGCCAGGCTTTTGGCTGAAAAACTAAAAAAAGAGGGTTTTGACGCAAGGCTCACCAGGGACAGCGACGTCTATCTTACCCTGCAGCAGAGGACGGACCTTGCCAACAAGTGGAACGCAGACGTATTCGTCAGCATCCACGTAAACGCCCTTCCGCCCGGCCGCCACGCAACAGGCATGGAGATATACCTCATGGCCCTGCCCACCGACAAGGACGCCATGGATCTGGCCCTCATCGAAAACAGGGAGCTGACCGAGGGCAACGGGAATGAGTCGGCAAAGGCGGCAGACAAAAAGACCAGGATGCTTTTAAGCATCCTCGGCGACATGCAGCAGAACGCCAAGATAAACGACAGCACCGAATTTGCCGAGTACCTCTTCAAGGAGGGCTCAAAGGGCGGAATCAAGATGCGCAGGGTAGCCCAGGCCCCCTTCTTTGTACTCAGGGGCGCCGCCATGCCCGCCGTGCTTATAGAGACGGGCTTCCTGACCGAAAAAAAGGAGGCCGTCATGCTGGCAAGCAAAAAATACCAAAACACCATGGCGTCATCCCTTGCCGGAGGAATTGCCCAGTATCTGGCAAATAACTGAATTTGGCCGGTTGCTGAAGCTGAGGAGGAGATTTTGTAAATGGCCCGGAAATACGACGACTACGACGACGGATTCGAAGTAAGACGAAGGCCCGCCGACGACGAAGAGCCTGTAATACTGCGGCGGAGGCCCGAGGAGGACGACGAACCCATCCTTATCAGGGAAGAGAGAAAGCCCGTAAAGAGACGAAGGGCGCCGGAGCCGGAGGTAAAAAAAGCCCCTCTGCTCATAAGGCTTTTCGCCTGGGCGGGAGTTATAGTCTTCTGCTTTGTGGCGGGCTACGTGGGCACTTCCCTGGCCCTCAGAATGCTGAATAAAAAGGACATCCTTCTCAGGAGCGACGTGGTGGCAAACCGGGAAGAAGCGAAAGACGCAGTTGAAGCCGGAAGCGGCGAGATAAAGGTAAACGCCCGGAAGGTGGCCTTTACCGTCCACTTCCCCGGAGAGGGCGGCCTGTCTTCCGAAAAGCAGGAGATTCTGTCGGGTATCATGGAGGACGACATCCGCCAGGTCTTCGGCAGGATAGTCTCCCTTTCGGGCGGCAAGTTCTCGCAGGATATGAAGCTCCTCAACGTATTCCGGAGCGGCGACACCCTCTTTTTGAACCTGAACTCCACCTTTTCGGCCTCCCTTTCAAAAATAGGGGAGAAGGAGAGCGCCCTCTTCATCACAGCCGTAGTAAGAACGGTGACCGAGAACTTCCCGCCCCTGACCAAGGTCCGCTTCCTCGTAAACGGCTCAATCCCGGCCGAGGGGGCGCCCGTGGACCTTACCGTTCCCTGGCAGCTGCCCCAATGACGGAAATTAATTCACCCCGCCCCGACGGCAGGAAAAGGGACGAACTCCGCCCCGCATCCTTCTCCAGGGGCTATTCCCGCTATGCCGAGGGGTCGGCCCTGGTCTCCTTCGGCCATACAAAAATCCTTTGCACGGCCACAGTGGAGGAAAAAGTCCCCCCCTTCCTGAGGGGGACGGGCAGGGGGTGGGTAACGGCGGAGTACGCCATGCTCCCCCGCTCCACCTCGTCGCGGGTTCAGCGGTTTGGCCCCCGGGGCGGTCCCAGCTCAAGAAGCACGGAAATTCAACGCTTTGTGGGCAGGTCCCTTCGGGCCTGCGTCGACATGGAAGCCCTGGGCGAGCGGACGATTATCGTAGACTGCGACGTAATTCAGGCCGACGGGGGAACCAGGACGGCCGCCATATCGGGCGGTTTTGTCGCCCTCTTCGACGCCCTTACGGGACTTCGCGAAAGGGAATTAATCCGGAGAATTCCGCTGAAATTTTTGCTCTCGGCAGTAAGCGTAGGCCTGGTGGGGGGAACCCCCCTCATCGACCTGTGTTACGAGGAGGACAGCGTAGCCGAAGTGGACATGAACGTGGTAATGAACCACCGGGGCGAGTACGCGGAGATCCAGGGTACCGGCGAGGAGTCAGTATTCTCGGCTCCCCAGCTCGCGGACCTGCTTGCCCTGGCGGCAAAAGGGACGGCCGAAATAACCAGGCTTCAGATGGAGGCCCTTGAGCTTGACGAGGCGGACCTGTCTTTTTCCTGACGGCCTGATCTTTGCCAGCGGCAACAGGGGTAAGTTCGCCGAGGTTGCGGAGCTCTTCGCCCCTCTGGGCGCGAAGATCATCTTCGGCCCCGAAAGGGCGTCCCTCGACGTGGAGGAGGACGGCTTGTCCTATGCCGCCAACGCCCGCCTCAAGGCCCGGGCCTGGGCCCTTGAAACGGGGCTCCCCGCCCTGGCGGACGACAGCGGCGTGGAGGTAAGGGCACTTGACTGGAGGCCGGGAATATATTCCGCCAGGATGGGCGAAACGGACGCAGACAGGGTCAAATGGCTCCTTGAAGCCCTGGGAGGCGCCGGGGACAGGTATGCCCGCTACGTGGCGTCCTTTGCCCTCTTCTTTCCCGAAGAAGGCTTTTGCCTCATAACCGAAGGCATCCTCCCCGGCAGGATAACAAAAACGCCCTCCGGCGCCCGCGGCTTCGGCTACGACCCCATATTCGCGCCCCAAGGTTTTGACGAGACCTTCGGGGTTATACCCGACGGTGTAAAAAGAAAGATCTCTCACCGGGCCCTGGCGGGTTACAGAATGCTGGATATCCTTTCAAAGGATTCTATGATAGAATAGCTATTTGTCCGGAACCGGTTTCAATAATTAGGAGGTGCGGTTGGTGAAGACCTTTCTCGGTATAATCCACATAATACTCTGCATAGCCCTTTCGGGGGTCGTGCTCCTTCAGCAGAGAAAACAGGGCGGTTTCGCCGGAATATTCGGCGGCGGCACCCAGGCCGACATGGGCGGCCAGTGGCAGCGTTTCACTGGACTGACAAAGATTACGGTGGTTTTGACCGGCATCTTTATGGTCACGTCCATAATCCTCGTCTTGTACTAAGGTCGGGCTGAAATGAGCACCGGAAGCCGCCGCGGCGCCCCCATCGACAGTTACGAGGACGTCAAAGGGCTGACCGTCGGGAGAGAAAGGCTTCATTCGGCTACTCACGAAGAAATTCTTAACGGATTGACCACGGACGTCTACTTTGTCAAGGCAAGGGACGTCCTAAAAAGAGCGGGGCGCCTCGACACCCCCGTTACAGCCGAGTTTTTCGCCCGCAGAAGCGGCGTATTTGCAGGCCTTGAGGAGATGATGCTCCTCCTTTCCGGCAGGGAAGTAGAAGTAGAAGCCCTCCGGGAAGGGGACGACTTCTCGCCGAGGGAAGTAGTGGCCAGGATTGTGGGCCCCTACGGCGAATTCGGCATGTACGAAACAGTCCTCCTGGGAATGCTGGCCTCCGCCACATCCTGGGCCACCGCCGCCAAGGAGTGCGTCGACGCGGCGGGGGGCAAGCCTGTGCTTTGCTTCGGCGCCCGCCACCTTCACCCGGCCGTCGCCCCCGTAATGGAGCGCACCGCCGTTCTTGCCGGCGGCTGCAAAGGGTCAAGCTGCATCCTGGGCGCAAGGCTTGCAGGAACCGAGCCTACAGGCACTGTTCCCCACGCCGCAGTACTCATTATCGGCGACACGGTGGCCCTTGCAAGGTACTACGACGCCGTCATGCCCGAGGGGGATTCCAGGATAGTCCTTGTGGACACCTTCAAGGACGAAGCCGAGGAGAGTATCCGGGTGGCCGAAGCCCTGGGAGACCGGCTCTCCGCAGTTAGGCTGGATACCCCGGGCGAGAGGGGCGGCGTCTCCCCGGAGCTTGTAAGGGAGATAAGATTCCGGCTCGACCTGGCCGGGTACAGGCACGTAAAAATAGTGGCCTCCGGGGGCCTGAACCCCGACCGAATAAAGGAGCTTTCTGCGGCGGGGGCAGACTTTTTCGGCGTGGGAAGTTACATAGCCCACGGCGCCGGAATTGACATGACCATGGACATCAAAGAGATCGACGGACTTCCTATGGCAAAAAGAGGAAGATTGCCGGGAAGGATTGAAAACCACCGCCTTCTTCGTGTAGAATAACAGTTTGAACCAATAGTAGGAACACTTCGCCCTGCGACGGAAAGCCGGGTCCCGGGGGACCCCCAGTCACAACCCCGGGAGGCGGCGTTGCGTCACTCCGCCCGCAGGAACGGTGTTTATATATACAGCCAAGGACCCAGAAGAGTATGTAAGGAGGAAGAACCATGTCTGACAGCCGTTCCTATATGGCCGTAAAAGATAAGGTAGAGCGAAACTGGTACATCGTGGACGCCACTGACAAGCCCCTCGGCCGGGTTGCGTCCCAGGTAGCCAAAATCCTGATGGGCAAAAACAAGCCCATCTACACGCCCCACGTGGACTGCGGCGACTTTGTGATAATCATCAACGCGGACAAGGCAAAGCTCACGGGCAACAAGAGGCAGAGGACCAACATCCACCGTTACACGGGATACATCGGAGGGCTCCGTACCGTCACCCTCGGTGAGATGATGGACAAAAAACCCGTGCAGCTCATGGAAAGAGTTGTCAAAGGGATGCTTCCCAAGACGCGCCTGAAGTATTTCAGCAAGCTCAAGGTCTACGCCGGGCCGGAGCACCCCCACGGCGCCCAGCAGCCCGTTGCTATAGAAGTGTAATTCAGGGAGGGAAAACACCATGCAGAGCACATCCTACTGCTGGGGCACCGGAAGAAGAAAGGCCGCCCTGGCCCGCGTCAGGGTCCGCCCCGGCGACGGCACAATAAAGATCAACGAAAGAGAAGTAGATGACTACTTCCCCAGGGTCGTATGGCAGAACAGCGCCCTTCAACCCCTTAAGACCGCAGGCCTTGAGGGCAAGGTGGACGTCTTCGTCCGCGCTTCCGGAGGAGGCCTCACAGGCCAGGCCGGAGCAGTCCGGCTCGGCATTGCCAGGGCGCTTATCAAGCTCAACCCCGACCTGAGGCCCGCCCTTAAAAAAGAAGGGTTTCTCACCAGGGACTCGCGGATGGTGGAGCGCAAAAAGTTCGGCCAGAAGGGCGCAAGGGGCCTCAGGCAGTTCTCCAAGCGTTAATTACCCCTGCGGCAGCAAGCCAGATATTACGTTTTCAGAGACGGGTCAGGACCCGTCTCTTTTTTTAATGGCGCTTGACTGACCGTTCGGTATGGATTAGAATTAAACATACCGAACGGTCAGGAGGTATGTAAATGGCTGAAGAAAACAGGGATTCCCGGAAGGCTATCCTGGAAGCGGCCCGCGAGGGCTTTGCCACCAGGGGGTTTTACGGAACAAGCATGGAGTACATCACAAAAAACGCCGGGGTAAGCAAGGGCGCGGTCTACTGGTATTTTCCCGGAAAGTGGGAGGTCTACAAGACGGTTATCTCCGACGAGGCCGAGAGGCTTAAGCAGATAGTCCTGCCTCCCGGCGTGGAGCTGTCCCGGGGGGAGGCCCTGGACTTCTTCCTTACGAGGGGAGAGCAGCTTATCGACATCTTTGCCGACGACACCGTCTGCAGGCTCCTCTTCGTATACCTCCAGCTTGAGGCCATGAGGGGAAAGGACGATATGGCGGAATTTTTAACCTCTCTCAGGGCCTCCATCACCGAGGACGTAATATCCGTAATCCAGACCGCCTACCCCGAGGGAGCCTTCTCCGTTCTGGGTATAACCCAGAGAGAGTTTGTAAATGTGTTTATGAGCGTCCTGGGCGGCATCGTGCTTAATATCGGCCTTACCATAACAAGGCAGGAGGCCGGCCGTAGCTGGAGGCTTCTCATTACATCAGTGCTGGGGGGTCTTGGCGGTGATTAGGCGCGGTCTTGTCGTCCTTCTGCTGCTTCCGGCCATCCTTACCGCGGCCCTTCCCTCCCGCGCCGCAGGCGACGCCCTGACCCTGGAGAAAGCTCTGGCCCTGGCCGGCGAGAGCAACCCTGTTCTGGCCGCCGGCAGGCAGAGAATAGTCCAGGCCCGGGAGAAGATAGACCAGGCGGCGGCGCCGGGTCTCCCTCAGTTGGGAGTATCCCTGCTGTACCAGGAGTCGGATAAGGACCCTTACCACCCGATATTCATTGATGGACAGAGGGTAAACGGGTACGCGCAGGCGGGCTTCCGCACCACCTGGAAGGCCGCCCTAACCGTAAGCCAGCTGATCTACAGCGGCGGCTCGGTTAAATACTCCACCCAGTCCCGCCACATGGCGCTTCGGGGGGTGGAGGCCTCTGAAGAGCGTACCGCCCAGGCAGTGGAGTGGGCAGTCACAGGCGCATGGTACGAGCTTCGCCGGGCGGAGGGCAGGCTCTCCGTGGCGGAGGAGACTTTGGCCCTGGCCCGTGAGCACCAAAAGCACGTGGAGGCCCTGTTCAGAAACGGCATGGTGGCAAAGAACGAAGTTTTGAGGGTAGAGGTCTCGGTGTCCGAAGGAGAGCTGAACCGCATAAGGGCGGCGAACGGCGTGGACGTGGCCTGGCACGCCCTGGAGCGGGCGGTGGGCGTCCCCCTGCGGTCGGCCTACTCCCTCCTGCCTGAGAAAGTAGACGAAGAACTGCCGCCCGCGCCTCCCGGCGCAGTAGCGCTGGGACTTGCCTCCAGACCGGAGGCCAGGGCGCTTGAGGAGGCCATGAACTCCGCCCTCATGGCGTCGAAAGCCGCCAGGGCCTCCGGGGGACCCAAAATTATTCTTATGGGAGAAGTCTACCGCGCTGACGAAGCCTTCTTCCCTTCGAAGATGGACGACTGGAAGATAACCCTTCTGGCGGACTGGACCTTCTTCGACGGCGGCGAGTCGGCGTCCAGGGCCAGGGAGGCAAAGGCCGCCGCCGAGGAACTGCTCTGGCAGGCGGAGGACCTTAAGCGGCAGATAGAGCTTGAGATTTCCGCCGCGTGCTCAAACTTTGAGTCGTCCCTCCGGCGTATCGAAGTGGGCAAAGCCATGGTGGCCGCCGCCGAGGAGGAGTACCGCATGGCGCTGAAGCGCTATACCGCCCGGGTGGGAACCAATATCGACGTGCTGGACGGGGCCATGGCCCTGGCAAATGCCCGGAACCAGCTCGTGGAGGGCGTTTACGACGCTAAAAAGGCAAGGGCCGAGATAGACTGGGCCCTGGGAATTACGGGGAAAATGTTGCGACAGGAGGTATCCGAATGAAAAAAGTGCTGGCCTTTCTATGCTTTGTCCTCCTGTTCGGCGGGCTCATCGTCTACAGGTGGCACCAGAGAGTGGCGGCGGAGGGAGTGATCCCCGACCTGGAGGTTATCCCCGTGGAGGCCGTTTACCTTGAGACCGTCTCCTTCGGCGACAGGATCTCCTTTTCCGGGAACATCGAGCCCGAGGAGCAGGCGGCGGTGGTCTGCAAAGTACCGGGAAAAACCGTCCTTAAAGTCCTTGTGGCGGAGGGGGACCGGGTAAAAGAGGGGGACCCGCTGGCAGTGGTGGACGACAGCCTGCTCAGGCAGCAGATCCTCCAGGCCGAGGCGGCCCTGGGCCGGGCGTCTAGCTACTCTTCCACCGTGGCGGCCGATTTTGAGAGGATTTCAGCCCTCTACGGCGAGGAAGTGGTAAGCCGCCGCCAGTTCGACCACGCACAGGGGGAGGCAAGGATTGCCGCGCGGCAGGTCCAAGAGGCCAGGGCTGCCCTGAACCAGTTAAAAATAATGTCGGGCTACCACACCATAACTGCCCCTGTCTCCGGCACGGTGCTATCCCGTCTGGTGGACCCGGGGGACACGTCGTCCCAGGCCCCCGCCTTTATCATCGGCAGCGGGGATAGGGTGAAAGTATCAGGCTCAGTCCCGGAGAGGCTTTTTGTAACAGTTAAAGCAGGCCAGAAGACGCAGATTTCCGTGGACGCCCTTCCGGGGAGGATTTTTGAAGGCGCGGTCTCCAGGGTCCACCCCTCGCTGGATCCCGCGACCCGTACCGGAAAAGT
>JAAYQT010000230.1 GCA_012519165.1 Synergistaceae bacterium | reverse complement strand
TTGGGCGCGGCCCTGTGATCCAGGGACTCTCTGATGGCGCGGGCCGCCATTCTGTGGCCGTTTCCTGCGCTTACATAAATTATGTGAACAGGCCGCAACGGTTATCCCCCCCGACCGGAAGGACCCGTTCCGGGCAGGGGCAGGCAGTCCTGGCCGCCCGGAACGGGTCTTGAAAACTATTTACCCCGTGCAATTGTACATCAAGAGGGACGAATGATAAACAGGTCAGTCTTCTTCCGTGGGCAGTACAATGCCTCCCTGGGGTATTACATATGACGTAAAATCCTCCCCGTATCTTTCAACCAGTATGGGAAGGATCTCCTCCGGGGAGTTTACCTTTTCGCAGAACATCCGCCTGCTGTCCTCGGCGCCCGAGTTGGAGTAAAGAAGGACCGAGCCCTCCATGGCAAGCTTGGCCAAATAGTAGAGCTTGTGGGCGCCGAAGCGGAAGTCCGCCTCGAAGGCCTTTATAGCCCCCTCCGGGGTCAGCCCCCTAAGGGCCCACTCCTCGAAGACCTTGTGGCCGTACCCCTCCGCCAGCTCGGCAAAGAAGACCATGGTCCCCCCCGGTTTTAACGCCCTGGCGCCCATGAACATGGCCTTATGGGCCTGGTACATGTTTATGTCCTTGGGGTAGCCCCCGGCGGAAATAAAGACCACATCCGCCCTTTTGGGGATGGAGGCAAAGTTGTACTTCCTGAAGGTCTTTATGCCCTCCCTCCAGGCGTCGTACCAGTGCCCCCCAACCACCCGGACTATGCGCTTGGAGCTGTCGGAGACGCAGTTCAGGATGAAGTGCAGCGGGCAGAACTCCCGCACCGCCTCCACCATCTCCTCGCTGACCACGTTGCCGTCCACTACTCCGATTCCCACCCCGGGGGCGGTCATCATGCGGTGGTTGGTCATAACCGTCTCCCGGCCCGCAACCCCGGGGAAGACGCTCTTGCGCCCCCCCGCAAAGCCCGCGTAGTAGTGAAGAAGCACTTCGCCGATGGCAAGCCGAAGATCCGCCTCCGCTACAGTTTTGTTTACCAGTACCTTGTTCCCCGTGGAGAGAGTCCCCATATCGACAAGATCCGGAGAGTCGCAGTCGTGGTTCTCCACTTTGTACCTGGCGAAGACTTCTTCTCCCACCGTCTGTCTGGTCTCGTCGTCGGTCATGGGCCGGTGGGTTCCCGTGGCCACCACAACGGAAATCCCCTCCCGGGGGACTCCTGCGCGCTCCAGCTCCTCAAGCAGGGGCGGGAGCATAATGTCCGAAGGAGTGGACCTGGTCATATCGTTTACTATAATCGCCGCTGTCTGCGGTTTCATGGAGACAACAAGCTCCTCAACGGAGGGGCCCGCAGTGGGGTTTTTACCCAGCCGGGCTACTTCCCCGGCGAGGTCCTCCACGGGCTCGCCCCCCGAGGGCTCCAGTACCGCCAGCACGTTTTTGTCCGGGATATTCAGGGCTACTTCGCCCCGCCCCCATTTAAGAGCGGCTTTCATTCAAAAATCACTCCTTTTGCCTGTCACACTGCAAGCCGGGCGGCGTTTCGCCGGGCCCTCTGCCACAGCCAGACGCCGGCCGCCAGGCTCACTCCCGCAATGTCGGTGGCGGCGCCGGGGAAGATAAGCAGCACTGCGCCGATGAACATGGCCAGCCGCTCAATGACATTCATGCGGACGTAGATGTAGTTCTGCAGCGACGAGGCCAGGGCTATCACGCCTATAAAACTGGTAACGGTGGAAAGGGCTATGGCGACGTAGTCGCCCCCCTCAAGAAGCAGGGTGGGGCTGTAAATGAAAGTGAAGGGGATCAGGAAGCCCGCAAGAGAAATTCGAAAGCCCGCCCAGCCCACTGCGGAGGGGTTTTGCCCCGAAAG
>JAAYQT010000229.1 GCA_012519165.1 Synergistaceae bacterium | reverse complement strand
TGCGGCGCCGACGACTACGGCATGGAGGAGGACCTGTCCCTCTACAGCGAGCTAAGGCGGGAGAACGCCCTGCCCTTAAGGATTTTCACCTACCACGACAGGCAGGCCCAACCGCCCCTCCCGTCGGGGTTCGGGGACGGATGGGCTCACTACCAGGGCTTGAAGATCTACCTGGACGGGAGCCTAGGGGGGAGGACCGCCGCCCTGTCAGCCCCCTACGCTGACGACAGGGGCGAGGAGGGTCGGCTCAACTGGACCGACGGCAAGGTGTTGCGGCTGCTCCGGGAGGCCCGGGAGCGGGGGGTGCAGACCATGCTCCACGCCATTGGCGACCGGGCCCTTGACCAGGCCCTCCGGTGCCTGGGCCAGGTGTACGAAGAGCTCGGCAAACCCTCCCTCCCCGACAGAATAAACCACGTCATGGTGGCCAGGCCGGATCAGCGGCGCCGCCTGGCGGAACTGGGCGTCTACTGCGACATCCAGCCCGCCTTCGTCCCCAGCGACATGAATATGGCGGAGAGCCGCCTGGGAGCGGACCGCCTCCCCTGGGCCTACAGCTGGAAGTCCCTTCTTGACGAGGGCCTTGTCATGGCCGCCTCCAGCGACGCCCCCGTGGAGTCGGTTAACCCGTGGGAGTCCGTAGCCCACCTGATGGAGCGGAAGGGCCCGCAGGGGGTGTTCCGGCCCGGGGAGAGGCTCTCCCTGGAGGAGGCCCTGCCCCTGTTTACTTCAAACCCGTGGAAGATGGTAGGCTTGGAGGGCTTTTCCGGGCGCCTGGAGGCGGGCTGTGCGGCGGACGTGGCGGTGCTGGACCGGGATATCTCGCAGGGGGGCGCGCAGGCGGTAAGGGGGGCAAAGCCGAGGCTGGTTTTCGCCGGCGGAATCCTCACCGCGGGAAGGCCGGACGATTGGCCGGGAATGGGCCTTTAGGATGGTGGGCGGGCTTGCTGTGGTAGAATGATTGCAGGATCCGCTTAAAAGGGGGCGAGAGCTTTGATTGCAGTTAAGGACGAGGTACGGACCCTTCTTGACCGTCTACCTGACGACTGCTCCATGGAGGACGTTCAGTATCACCTGTACGTTATAGATAAAATCAGGAGGAGCCTTGCCAGGGTCGAAAAAGAGGGCCCGATGGAGCATGACGAAGTAGAAAAAATGTGCCTCAGATGGCTCTCCGTCTGAAATGGTCCCCGGCAGCAGCGGAGGATCTGGAGTCGATTGCTGAATACATAGCCAAAGACTCGCCGTCCTACGCAGCTTCTGTTGTGTCCCGATTTCTGGCCATGGCTAAAAATATCCCCCTATTTCCCGAAAGCGGCAGGGTAGTACCGGAAATAGGTGATAGCTCGATTCGGGAACACATCGTTTTTAGCTATCGACTGATTTACCGTATCGAACCTTCCCAAATTACACTATTAACCGTGATCCACGGGAGGCGCCTTCTGACGTACTCCCTTATCAAAACTGAAGAATAAGCTCAATAGCGACTAGGTTTGTATTCGGCAGGTTGTTTTAACACAGGCCGGGGGCGGGAAAACCCTGTCCCGGCCGATATTTTTTACAGGGCGAGAACCAGTTTTACCCCTGCCTCTATCTCCTCAAGAGTCTCTTCTCCTACTTTTCCCAGGCGCCGGACAAGCCTGTCTTTCGAAACGGTGAGAAGCTGCTCGCACTTACAGAATGAAGGCGCCGAAAGTCCTGTCTCCCGGGTGGGGGCCAGGCGTACGTGAAAAGGAATATTCCGGCCCTTCGTGCTGATAGCGCATACGATAGTGTTGGGATATTTGGGATTTTTGTTGGCGGCGTCGGTTTGGACCACTACTGCAGGCCTCATGCCTCCCTGCTCCGATCCCCGGGACGGCGACCAGTCTATCTGCCAGACATCCCCCCGGGCGGGGTTATTCATCGTCTAAAATCTCCCGCTGAGCGGCCGTCGCAAACTCCGCGCACCCCCCGTCCGCCGCCTCAGTGAAGGCGTCGAACAGCATGGCCTGCTTTTCCTTTTCAACTATCCTCATAAGGCTCTCTGTAAGGAAGGCGTTCATTGACATCTTTTTACGGCGGGATATTTTAGCGCACTCCCGGTGCAGGCTATCAGAAATTCGCAAGGTAACGGACCGCTTCATCCCAACTCCCCCTTTCGCCCGTTTTTTAATCTGGATGACCGGCTTGCAATTCGCAAGCGCTTCAAACCAAAAAATATAACGCAAAAAATGACTTCATTTTATGATGTAAATAATGATATCAAATTTTGGTCTGTCCGTAAATGCAGGGTACAAAAAAGCCGGGGGCGGGTTTGCCCCCGGCCTGTTTAAGTTTGCCTTTCAGCTAAAGGGTCTTCTTGATGAACCTGCCCCCCTGGACAATTGCCACGATCTTGTCCCTGTCCTGGAAGATTTTAATATCCTTCAGGGGGTCCCCGTCCACGAGGATGAGGTCGGCGTACTTGCCCGCCTCCACTGTGCCTATTTTATCGGCCATCTTCATAAGTTCGGAGTTGTTTTTAGTGGTGCACATAATAGCCCCCATGGGCCCCATCACCCTGGATTTTATCTCCAGCTCCAGGGCCTTGAAGGGCTGCCCCGACCCCACCATGTCCGAGCCGGAGCCGATTTTCAGCCCCTCCTTCACTGCAATTGCCAGGGCCTGTTCGGAGTACTGCTGCACCTCCTTCATCTTCCTGTGGAAGTAGGCGGGCAGGCCGAACTCCTCTCCCCTTCTTGCCATTATCTCGTAGGTGGCCATGGTGGGCACCAGCCAGCAGCCGTGTTTTTTCAAAATCTTGGCGGTGGGGGCGTCAAGGTAGTTGCCGTGCTCTATGCTGTAGACGCCGGCCTCTGCGCAGATCTTCATGCTCCTGGTCGAGTAGTTGTGGGACAGGGCCTCCTTCCCCGCAGCCTTGGCCTCGTAGACTATGGCGGCTATCTCCTCGGGGGAGTACTGCACTGTGTCCGGCTCGTCGGCGGGGCTTGCGCATCCTCCCCCGGCCATGATCTTGATATAGTCCGCCCCCCGCCTTAGCTCCTCCCGGGCTGCTTTCCGCACCTCGCTCACCCCGTCGGCCACCACGCCCAGCATACCCCCTGTCACGGGGGGGCAGATTTCGGTGGACAGCCTGGGGTCGGCGTGGCCGCCCGTCATGGTGATAGTGCGCCCGCAGACCTGCATCCTCGGGGCGGTAATCAGCCCCTGTTCCTGACTCTTGCGGAAGCCCGCGTCAATCCCCCCGGCGTCCCTCACCGTGGTGAAACCCTGCATAAGGGCGTCCTTTAAAATGTTTGCCGCCAGGAAATACCCCTCGGCGGTGTGGAATTGTCTGTGTAGGTCCGTAATGTCGTTCGAGTAAAGGGACCCGTGAATGTGGGCGTCAATCAGCCCCGGCAGGAGCCATTTGCCTCCGCAGTCCACCACTTCGGCATTTTTGGAGCTTGGCGCCCTGCCGGTTCCCGTGCCGGCGATAAGGCCTTCCTCCACCAGCGCCCAGGCTTTTTCTTTGGGCTCCGCGCCGGTGCAGTCCAGCAGGGTTGCGTTTTTAAAGAGTATTCTGTCCAATGTTCGTTACACCTCCCATAAAAATCAGTCCTTCTTTTTCAGAAGGAAAAGGGCCAAAATGGCCAGAGGAGCGGCAATAAGAACTGCGGGGTAGGTCGCCGCAACCTGCCACCCGTTTCTATTGGCCGCTTCCCACGCTATGGTGACTATTCCGCCGGTTAATATGGAAACAACGCCGCCCGCAACGGTGACCCTGTGGGGCCAGATCACCGCCGCCATCAGCGCCGGGGTTATGGCGGCGCCGTACATGGTGTAGGTGTACTGCTGCAGGATAAGAAGCTCCGGGAAGTACTGGATTACCACGTAGGCCAGGATGCCAAGCCCCATGACGCTGGCCCTGGAAATGAATAGCTTCCTCTCGGTAGTGGCCTCTTTGTTGATGAACCTGGTGTACACGTCCCAGCTGACGTTAACGCCCACCGAGAGCAGGAAGGAGTTGGCGGTGGTGACGATGAAGGCCGCAATGGAGGCAACGCAGATGCCGCCGATGACCACGGGCATTCCGTGGCTGGCCAGGTGTACGAAGGACTGGGCCGCCGGGATGTCGGGGTAGAGCGCCCTGGCGGTCAGCGAGCCGGCCGCCACGAAGAGGTAGGTGGTAAGGCATCCAAGCATCCATCCAAGGCCGCTCTTTCTGGCGGTCTCTTCGTCTTTGGCGGCAAAGAAGCGCTGGTACATGTTCTGGTCGCCCATGACGTAGAAGAAGACAGGAAAGAAAAAACCCAGGAGGGCGGGGAAAGAGATTCCGCCGAATTCAAAGTGGGACGGGGGGACGTTGGCAACGACCCAGTCCCATCCTCCCGCCATGGATATGGCCATGGGCACGCCTATCATCAGCCCCGCCATCATCATTATGGTGCTGAGGAAGTCGGTGTAGGCCACCGAGTAAAGCCCTCCGAACAGGGCTGTTACCACTATTACCCCGAAGGCCATCAGGGTTCCCAGCTGGACCGGGATTCCGAGGATAGAGTTAAGAATAAGCCCCACTCCCTGGTACTGGTATGCCACTATGCCGATGTAGGCCAGGGCAATGATAATGGTGGCCACAACCCGGGCAAAGGGGCCGTAGACCAGCTCGATGACCTCGGGGACGGTCTGGGCGTTCAGCCTCCTGATCCGCTTTGCGATAAAGGTGAGGATAAGCTGTCCCACAGGCGACCCGAGGGAGAAGGCAATGGCGCCGAAGATTCCCACCTGGTAGGCCGTGGCGGCGGGGCCGCCCAGAACCGTGCCCGCGCCCATCCAGGTGGCCATAAGCGTTCCGACGAGGACCACCGTGGGCAGCGATCGTCCCGCCACCGAGTAGTCCTCGTCGGTCTTAACCTTTCGGGCGTAGAAAATCCCGGCCACTGTAATCAGGGCCAGGTACCCCATGACGCAATAAAACGCGAATGAAAACTCCATGAAACCTCACCTGCTCTCTTTTGTTTTTTTGTATCAATTCTCCCTATATTATATATTTCGCGCTAATTGTATGTCCCAAAAAATAGGATGTCAAGCGATTCTCTTGCCTTGACAGGGCTCCTCCGGAGCGATTATTATGTTGAATACAGATTGAAGAAACAAGGCGCAATACGAAAGGAGGGAGACCCGTGAACGATCTCCGCAAAGCGGTCCTCGGAAGCGTGGAAAAACTTTTTGAAAGAAAACAGTTCAAGAGTCTTAAGGATCTGCTTTCCACCATGGAACCTGCGGATATTGCCGATATTCTGTCAGAAAAGCCCCCTGCGGAGCGGGTCTTTCTCTTCCGCATCCTGCCCAAGGACATTGCCATCGAGGTGTTCGAGTTTCTTGAGGGCTCCGACAGGGAGGAGCTCATATCCTGCTTCACCGATCACGAGGTGGCGGCCATTATCGAGGAGATGTCCGACGACGACCGCACGGCCCTCTTCGACGAGCTTCCCGCCAAGACGGTGAAAAGGCTCCTCTACCACCTCTCCCCTGAGGAGCGCAGGATTGCCAACACCCTGCTGAACTACCCCGACGACTCTGCCGGGCACATCATGACGCCCGAGTTTATCGACCTCGACGAGCCGCTGACCGCTACCGAGGCAATTGAAAGGATAAGAAAGTCCGCTCCAAGGAAGGAGACCATCTACACCACCTTCGTAGTGGATGGCGAGAGAAAGCTTAAGGGTATGGTGCACCTGGAGGACCTCATCCTGGCATCCCCCGAGACCACGGTGAAGGACCTCATGGACGAGCTCCCGGTCTACGTCTACACCGAGACTGACCAGGAGGAGGCCGCCCAGACCATGTCCAAGTACGACCTCCAGACCATCCCGGTGGTGGACAGGGAGAGGCGTCTGGTGGGAATTATAACCTTCGACGACATCCTGGACGTAGTCCAGGAGGAGGCCACGGAGGACTTCGAGCGGATGGCCGGTATTTCGCCGGTGGAGGAGGGCTACCTTGAGGCCGGAATCTTTACCCTTACCCGCAAGCGGTTTACCTGGCTCATTGTCTGCATTGTGACCCAGGTGTTCTCCTCCCACATCCTGGAGAGATACGCCTTCGCCCTGGAGAGCATTGTGGCCCTCACCTTTTTCATTCCCCTGCTCATCGACACGGGGGGCAACACCGGCACCCAGAGCGCCACCTTCGTCATCCGGGGCCTCACCACCGGCGAGGTCACAAGGGAGGACCTGAAAAGAGTTGTCAGAAGGGAGCTTGTCCTGGGTCTGATCCTGGGCGCAGGTCTTGCGGTCCTTGCGGGACTCAACGCAATGATCATGGGCACTCATGCAGCAGTAGCCCTTACGGTGGCCATATCGGTGGTGGGGGTAGTCTCGCTGGGCAACCTGGCGGGAACGCTGCTGCCCTTCGCGGCTGAAAAATTCGGCATCGACCCGGCGGTTATCTCCGGCCCCCTCATTACCACCGTGGTGGACGTTCTGGGGCTGCTGGTCTACTTCGAGGTGGCCAGGCTGGTGCTGGGGCTCGGCTGATTCTGGTCTGGCGGATTGAACGGCGAATACTGCGCGGGGCCCGGGTTCAGACTCCGGGCCCCGCTTAATTTTTCTGATTCGGGGGAAATTATTTTTTTTATGATACACTATATATTATAAACTCTATAACCTGGAGGATGTTGCTTTGGCAATCTACATGAACAACGGCGCCACTACGTGGCCCAAGCCCGCCTGCGTCCCGGGAGCCATGGCCGACTTCCTGACTAAGGGCGGGGCAAATCTGGCCAGGGGTACGGCGTCGGACCGGGATTTGGGCGCCCTGGACATGGTCCTCACCTGCCGTGAAGAGCTTGCGGACCTGTTCGGCGCTCCGGGGGGCGACCCGAGGAATATTACCTTCACCTCAAGCGTTACCGAGTCTTTAAACGTGATTCTAAAGGGTTTTCTGAAGCCGGGCATGACTGTGGTAACGTCGTCCATGGAGCATAACGCCCTGATCCGTCCCCTCCGGCGGCTTGAAAGTAAAGGGGTAATCGTCCGGATTGTTGAATGCGATCCCGAGGGCTTTCTCCCCCCCGGCGACTTTGCAGAGTCCCTGGAGGGCGCGTCCCTTGCCGCAATCTCCCACGCAAGCAACGTTAACGGCACGGTGCAGGACCTGGAGGCCTTGGGGGAGGCCTGCCGCGAAAGGGGCGTCCCCCTGGCGGTGGACTGCGCCCAGACGGGGGGCATACTGCCTATAGACGCGCAAAAATTAGGCCTTGTAGCCCTCTGCTTTACAGGCCACAAGGGACTCATGGGCCCCCAGGGCATCGGCGGCATAGTTTGGAGCCCGGACTTCGCCGAACGAACCGACTGGTTTGTTGAAGGAGGCACGGGAAGTTTCTCTGAAGAAGAACTACACCCCTCCGCCATGCCCGACAAGTTTGAGGCCGGAACTCCCAACCTGCCGGGGATTGCCGGGCTGCTGGCGGCCCTGAAGTGGATACGGGAGACGGGAATGGAGAACATCCGGAGGCGCGAAGAAGCCCTGGGCGCCCTTCTGCTTGAAGGGCTTAAGGCCCTCCCGGGGGTTGCCGTTTCAGGAAGAAAGACCATGGAGGGCCGCCTTCCCGTCTTTGCCGTAAACTTCGACGGCCGGGACAACGCCATTGTAGCCGCCAGACTATCCGAAGAGTGGGGCGTGGAAACCCGCCCCGGCCTCCACTGCGCCCCCCTGGCCCACAAAACCCTGGGGACCTTCCCCGGAGGCGCCCTGAGGATAAGCCCGGGGTGGTTCACTACTGAAGAAGAGATTAATCAGACTATCCACGCACTGAAAGGAGTACTTTCTTAGATGAACAGCGAAAAACGGACTGCGCCCCGCCTGACGGAGCTTTCCACCACCAGCGGGTGAGCGGCGAAAATAGGTCCGGCGGACCTTGAAAAAGTATTAAGGGACCTCCCCATGCCCTCCCACGCGCGGATAATCACCTCCTGGGGGTCGGGGGAGGACGCCGCAATCTGGAAGATTGACGAAGAGCGGCTGGGCATCCTCACCGTGGACTTCATAACCCCCGTGGCGGACGACCCCTACGTGTGGGGGCAGATTGCCGCCGCCAACTCCCTGAGCGACGCCTTCGCCATGGGAGGAAGGCCCTTCGTGGCCCTTAACATTGTGGGCTTCCCCACCAAGTGTCTGGGTCTGGAGAGCCTTAAGGAGGTACTCCGCGGAGGGCACGAGAAGGCAACTGAAGCGGGGGCCTTCCTCATGGGAGGACACAGCGTGGAGGACGCCGAACCCAAGTACGGCCTGGTGGTCTACGGCGAGGTGAGGGCCGACTCGCTCTGGAAGGTGACGGGCGCCCGCCCCGGCGACCTGCTCATAATAACCAAGCCCCTGGGGACGGGCATCGTGGCAACGGCAGTAAAGGCGGAGATGGTGGAGGACGAGGCCTCGGTCCGGGAGGCCTTCCGGTGGATGACCGCCCTCAACGACCTGCCCCTGCGCCTCTCTCCTGACGAGCGCCGCCTGGTTCGGGCCTGCACCGACGTCACCGGCTTCGGCCTTGCGGGCCACTGTCTGGACATGCTCTCCGAAGGGGGGCTGGACCTGATCCTGGACCCGGAGGCCCTTCCCCTTCTCCCCGGGGTAAGGGACCTGGCCGGGAGCGGCCTTCTCCCGGCCGGAGCCTACAACAACAGGGACGCCTACGGGGAGAGAGTAAAGGGGCTGGAGGGGGCGGACGAATTTGCCGCCGACATCCTTTTCGACCCCCAGACCTCCGGCGGCCTGTTGCTGGCGGTACCTGAGGAACACGCCGAAAGCCTGCTGGCATCGGTCAGAGCGGCGGGTTTTGAGTATGGGGCAGTTGCGGGGAGATTCACCGAAGGGGAGGGTTTTATAAGGGCGGCGAGGTAGGGGTTAGTAACGAAGGACTGGAGTTTTTGGGACTCCGCCCTTAACAGCCTGTATGTGGGCCGCGCTCCCTCCGAGGAAGGGTACCGCCGGAAAAACTACTGGGTAGGGCCAAGGAGCAAGTCCTACTACGCCAAGGGCTTTTTCAGATACGCCTACTACTTTAACGAGAAGCAGGGGTACATCGTCAACGGCATAGTCCGGGACGACCGCGTATATGGCGCAGACTTGAAAAACACCCTGGAAGACCTTTTTGAGCACCTGGAAAATGAAGTGCCCTATATCGACAGGGTCGCCCTCATCGACCTTCAGGCCTACGAAAAAGCCTACAACAACAACTTTATAAACCCCGAGGCCCCGGTCAACCTCTACGGTTCCTTCGGCATGAAGGTCCTGCAGGAGGCGGGCCTTGCGCCGGAGGACCTGTATTCAGTCGGGTCGGACCGTAGCTTCGACATTTTATATGAAGGACAAAAGAGGGTTATATTTGTCAGCCCGCTTGAAGACGGAGGGAAAAAGTACCTGTTGGGCATCCTCCTGGACGAAGGCGACAGAAGTCATTTCGTAAAAGGGATTTCAGCGGCCTTCGTGTTTTTCCTGATGTTCACCCTGGGCGTCCTGTACCTGGGGATTTTCGTCATTGTGAAAAAGTACAGCAGCCTGCTGACTTTCGAAAAGGAAAGAAACAGCGAGATCGAGACCTTTACCAAAAACATTGCCATGCTCCCTGAAAATATCTACAAGTGCCGGCGGAGGGACGGGGAGCTGATGCTCACCTACAACTATGGGCGGGCCATTGACAAGGAAGAGGAGATATCGTTCGAGTCGGCCTACAGGCCCTTGAGGGACTTTTACCCCGCAGACTACGTCGAGGAGTTCCGGAGGCTGACGGAAGGGGCGTTTAACGGCCATCCGGCAAGATTCCAGATAAGCGCCGACGGCAACCATTTTGAGCACTTCGTCAGCCCTATCCTTGACGAAGACGGCAATGTCATTGAAATTATCGGCATAGCTACAAACATTAACGACCGGAGGCTTGAGGAAGAGCAGGCCAGGTACCTGGCTACCCACGACTACCTGACGGACCTTGCCAACAGGAGGGAATTTGAGGACAGGGTAAAAAAGAAAGTAGATGAAAACCCCGACGGAAGCTTTGCCCTCATGATTTTGGACCTTGACGATTTTAAGATTGTCAACGACAGCTACGGCCACCTTGCCGGGGACGCCGTCCTGACGCAGTTTGCGGACAGGCTGAAGGGCATAATGAAAGGCGCCCCGGAAAAAATTTTTGCGGCCAGGATGGGCGGGGATGAATTTGCCCTATTCTGCTCCCCTGAAAACAGGGAAGACGCCGAAAGAATTGCAGAAAAAATAATTCGTTCAAGCATGAAGAGCTACGAGATAAGGGGAAGGCAGATTAACCTGGGAATGAGCATGGGCGTGGCCCTGAAGAAAGGTCCCGGGATTAACTACAGGGAAATGCTATATTCCGCCGACGCGGCCATGTACCGGGCGAAAAAATCGGCGGGCAATACCTGCGTGTTTTACGAAGAGGGAATGGAGCTTTGAAAAGCGGCAGCCGGCCGGGAGACCGGCCCGGTATGTGCAGGCCGCCGGGAAGTGTTCAGTGATATTTCCTCAATAAGAAAAAAAAGCATACCCTCCAGTCGTCCCATTCAATTTGTATTGTTATAACCGCATCTCTTTGCCGCAGTCCCGTTGCAATTTGGGAGAGCAGCCTTGTCCTTATTCTCTGTGTGGTTTATAATCATCAAATCGTTATGCAAATTTGTAAAGTTTCGTATGTAGCGAAGAGTCTTTCGGGGGCGTCTGTCCTGAGGTTTATTCAGTTGTGCACTCGGAACCATATATTTCTAAGGAGGGAGAGTAGTGGCTGAATTCAAGGCATCTGCACAAAATCTTCAAAACCAGATAGTGTCATGGAGAAGGGATCTTCACAGAATCCCCGAAACGGGGGTGGATACGCCGCAGACGGAGGCGTATATCTGCGCGGAACTCGACAAGATGGGCGTCCCCTACCGGAAGGGGCTCGGGCGCCACGGCGTGGTAGCCCTCATCGAGGGCAGGCACAGGAAAAAAGTCTTCGCAATCAGGGCCGACATTGACGGCCTCCCCATCAGGGAAGAAACAGGCCTTCCCTTTGCATCGACGAATAATAACATGCACGCGTGCGGGCACGACGCTCACGCGGCAATGGGGCTGGCATCGGTGAAGCTCCTGAACGACGTCAGAAGCGAGCTGGAGGGTTCTGTCATCGTGGTCTTCCAGCCGGGCGAGGAGGGGTGCCCGGACGGCCCCGGCGGGGCAAAACGAATGCTCGACGACGGCGCATTCGACGACCCGAAGCCGGACGCGATGGTGGGGCTTCATACGGGCTGCATCTGGACGGGTTTCCTGCCGGGCGAGATAGGCTACAGGCCGGGCAGCATAATGGCGTGTATGGACCGGTTTGAAATACTCGTCAAGGGCAAGGGGTCCCACGGCGCTTACCCCCACGGCTCGGTGGACAGTATTTCGATCGCGGGCCAGCTCATCTGCGAGCTTCAGACTATTGTAAGCCGGGAGGTTGACCCCCAGGAGCCCTGCGTCATAAGCCTGGGCGAGATCAACGCCGGGTCCGCCTTCAACATCATCCCCGGGGAGTGCCGCATTACGGGCACGGTGCGCGCATTCACCCAGGAGATGAGGCAGTTCCTGGCCCGCCGCATCGAAGAGGTCTCCAATGCGGTGGCTTCCGGCATGAGGGGCAGCGTGGAGTTTTCTTATGGCTGGCACGGGCCGGCGCCTGTGGTGAACGACCCGGTCATGACTGAGGAACTGAGGCAGGCTGCGGTCAAGATAGTGGGCGAAGACAAGGTAAGGGAGATCCCAAGGCCGTCCATGGGAGGGGAGGATATTGCTTTCTTCCTTGAGAGGGCGCCTGGCACTTTCTTCTTCCTGCCCGGGTGCAACGAGGCCAAGGGGCAGACTTTACCCCACCACAACAGCAAGTTCGATATCGACGAAGACGTGCTCTGGATCGGGCCTGCCGTGATGGCCACCATGGCCTCAGACTGGCTGAAAAAACAGGCGTGAAGCGGTCAAAGACGGCCGCAGAGTCTTGAACAAGGGACGAAAGGAGGGACGGCATGGCGCTTGAAATAAACCCGAAACGGCTCATGTCAAGAATTGAGACAATGGCCTCGTTCAACGCCACACCCGGGGAGGGCGTGACCAGGTTTTCCTATTCCGCCCAGGACATTAAGGCCAGGGAGTACCTGGCGGGCCTTTTCAGGGAGGCCGGCCTTGAGGCTGTGACGGACGGGGTGGGCAACATCAGGGCAAGGCTGGCAGGCGCCTCGGAGGATGCCCCTTCGGTCATGTCGGGCTCCCATATTGACTCGGTCCTCCACGGCGGCATGTACGACGGGATTGTCGGAACCCTGGGCGCCCTTGAGGCGATCCAGTCCATTGCGGAAAGCGGAGAGCGCCACAGGCACCCCCTTGAGGTTATTGTGTTTGCAGAGGAGGAAGGGTCAAACTTCGGCTCCACCCTGGCGGGGAGCAAGGCCCTCGTAGGCGCTTACTCGCCGTCTGACCTAAAAAAACTCAAAAACCCTGACGGCGTCTCGATGTACGACATGGCAAAAGCCGCCGGGTACAATCCCGACGAAATGCCCTCCCGCCGGCTGCGCCCGGAGAAAATCAAAGCGATGGTAGAGCTTCACATAGAGCAGAGCGTGGTGCTTGAGGCCAGGGGCGTGCCGGTAGGCATTGTGGAGGGAATTGCGGGGATTAAGGGGCTTCTGATCCGCCTGACGGGGGTTGCAAACCATGCGGGGGCCACGCCCATGAACCTCCGCCAGGACCCGATGGCCGCTGCGGCGCAGATAATATCCCTGGTCAGGACCCTGGCCGAGGGAAGCGGTACCGGATCGGCAGTCGCCACGGTCGGGAGGATAAGTTGCTCTCCTAATGTGCCCAATATCATCCCCGGCGAGGTTACGTTCTCAATCGATATCCGCGACGTACGGCAGTCGGGCATTGACGGGGTGCTGGACGGCCTTGCGGCAGTCGCGCCCGCAATTGCGGCGTCTTTCGGGGTGACGCTTGAGATAATCCCCGTGTCAGAATCCGCGCCGGTCATCCTGGACCCCGGACTCACAACGTTAATCGAAAATTGCGCAAAGGACAGGGGGATCGATTACATCAGGATGAACAGCGGTGCGGTGCACGATTCCTGCATGATTGCGCCGCTTCTTCCCACCGGGATGATCTTCGTCCCCAGCAGGGGAGGGAGAAGCCACGTCCCCGAAGAGCATACCTCTCCCGAAGAGATTGCCGGAGGCGCCGCCCTCCTGGCCGACGTGCTGCTTGAGCTTGCAAGGTGACGGGGGGTGGCGGATGGACTTTTGAAAATATAGCGGATTCGGAGAAGTGAAGAGATAGGCGCAGGTTCGTCAGGAGGTAGACAAAAAAATTCAACCCAGGGTTTGAGAGAAGAAAGAGGGGTGTCTGTCTTGGATGAAATACTGAAGGTTGCCAACTCGATGGGGGCGTGGCTTACGGCCGCACCCATAGTGATAATCACTCTAGTCCAGGTATTGCTCTACTACCGCCAGATTTACGAGGCGGCCGATGCGGTAAATCTTAAGCCTGAACAGCTGAAACAGGCCTTCCGTACCGGAATGGTAACCTCCATAGGCCCCGTGATTGCAATTTTTATCATAATGGTTGGACTCATGTCCGTAATAGGCGCGCCGATGGCGTGGATGCGCCTTGCGGTAATTGGAGCCGCCCCCACCGAGCTTACTGCCGCAACCCTTGGCGCCGACGCAATGGGCGTCAAGTTTGGCGGAGAGGGTTACGATATAACGGCAATGGCGGTATCCTGGTGGACAATGGCAATCAACGGGGTTGGCTGGCTCCTGTTGGTAGGTCTCTTTGCCCACAAACTGGAGGTCCTTCGCGACAAGGCGGGCGGCGGCGACATCAAGTGGCTCGGCATCCTCTCCTCTGCGGCCATGATTGGCGTATTCGGCTATCTTAACAGCCGCAATATGACCGAGGTAAGCGGCCCGCTTATTGCGGCCGTTACGGGCGCGGTATCCATGGTCATCCTGCTAATCCTGGTCAAGAACAGGCCTCAGTTCAAAGAATATACGCTTGGTGCGGCCATGCTTATAGGCATGTTTGCCGCAATGTTTTTCTAGGGAGGCGGGGTGGCTGATATGGCTAATGAACAGATAAACGAGCAAAAATATAACGAAGTATGGATGAAGCCCGTAATCAGGATAGGCATGATAACCATGCTGATTGCGTGCTTGCTTAGCTTCCCCCCGCTGATCTACCTTTATGTCGTTCACGGGGTGCTGCCCCCCTTCGCCCAGTCCATGACTGCGTGGGTGCTGGTGGCCTCTGTTTTCGGTGCCTTCTACATCGTCGAGCCCATTTCCTACTACCCCATCCTGGGCCTTGCCGGAACCTACATCTCCTTCCTCAGCGGCAACATCTCGAACCTGAGGCTGCCCTGTTCGGCCATGGCGCAGGAGGTTGTCGGCGTCCAGGAAGGGACAAAGCAGGCTGAGATAATCGGAACCATGGGAATAGTGGGGTCGGTTATAGTTAACCTGATAGGCGTCACTCTTGCAGCTTTTGTGGGGACGTGGCTCCTTGGTCTGTTCCCGAAATTCGTCGCCGATGCCTTCCGCCAGTACACGGCGCCCGCAATTTTCGGCGCGGTTTTCGGACAGTTTTCAATGAGGCAGCCCAAGCTTGCCCCCTTTGCGCTGGCAATACCGCTTGGGCTCCTTTACATCAAGGCCCCCATCTGGCTTGTCATCCTTGCGGCGGTCTTCGGCACCATTGCCATAGCCAGGGTGTTCTATAAGATGAAGCTCATTCACTAGGGGCAGGCAGAGGATTTCCAGAGTAAGACTGCATAAGGTACCACAAAATCGCCGGGGTTGCCCCGGCGATTTTTTTGAGGGAAAAACTCGGGGGTATAATAACAGGTACGGGTAAGAACCCTGTCGGACTCCGGGAGGGGTCTGCCGAATCGGCCGACTCCCGCCCGGACGAGGCGACCAAACATTCCGGTTTAATACCGAAACGCAGGGGGTATGAAAAAATGAAAACGCTGGTACACTGCGCGGGCGTCATAAATCCATTGGACCCCTCCTACATGGAGAAGTCCACCATTGGCGTCGACGAGGGGAAGATTGTCGAAATCATCCCCGGTCACATGGAGGCCGGGGAGGGGCAGGAGGTGGTCTCCTGGGGGGAGTACTTCGTTGTCCCGGGCTTTTTCGACTGTCACGAGCACGTAACCCTTGACTCTGTAGCCGAACCCCCCTCAGACGACGAGGCGGGGGTGGTGTTTGCCCTGCGGGCGGCCAGTGTATGCGCAAACTTTTTACGGCAGGGCGTCACCACGGTAAGGGACGCCGGCGCCAGGGGGGCCTACAACATCATGATAAAAAAGGCCATGAAACAGGGGCTCTTCGAGGGCCCCGACCTCTTCACCGCCGGGCATAGGATTTCCCGCACCGGCTACACCAAGTGGGCCGTGTGCCTGGAGGCCGACGGGCCGGAGACCCTTCGCAAAGTCGTCCGCCAGGAGGAGAAGCGGGGCGCCGACTTCATCAAGCTAATGACCTCCGACGTAATGTCCGGCAAGGGCTCGCCCTACGACCCCACCTACTCCTTCGAGGAGATAAAGGCCGCAGTGGAGGAGGCTCACGACCTGGGCCTTAAGGTGGGAGTGCACGCCTACGGGGGGGAGGGCGTCACAAGGGCTCTCAGGGCAGGAGTGGACTCCATCGAGCACGGGTCGCTGCTGACGGAGGAGGAAGCGGGAATGATGGCCGACAGGGGCGCCTTCCTGGTTATGACCTACATGCCCACCTACGACGCGGTAATAAGCCCCAAAACCTCCCCGGCCGTCAAGGAAAAGGCCCGGATGATGATAGAGGACTACCAGGAGACCCTGCCCAGGGCCAAAGAGGCGGGGGTGAGGGTGGTCTGCGGGGGGGACTCCTACGGCTTCAGCCCCGTCCTTGAGGCCTCGGCCTTAATAAAGGCCGGCTTTACCAACAGGGAGGCCCTGGCGGCGCTTACCGTAAACGGGGCGCCCCTTTGCGGCATGGCCGACAAGGGCCTGATCAGGCCCGGCTTTAAGGCCGACCTCCTGGCCCTGGAGGGCAACCCCCTGGAGGACATCGAGGCCCTGGAGAGGGTGCGGGGGGTCATAAAGGGCGGCGGGGTTGTAGGCATCGGGGAGTAGACCTGCGGACGGAATTTTTCGACGGAACTATTGACAATTACAAAAATAAGAATATAATAAACATATATTAAGAACCTTACCAACTGAAACTTTTATCAAGAGTGGCTGAGGGACTGGCCCTATGAAGCCCGGCAACCTGCCTTTACAGGCGTGGTGCCAATACCAGCGCTCCTTTTCGGGAGCGGATGATAAGAGGAGAACCGATATGCGGGGTTATTGTGACCTGCGCAAAACGGCGGCCCTGGGCCTCTCCTCGGAGAGGCCCTTTTTTTTATTTTGGCCCCGGCGCGGCCATGGACCGGGAGCCGGCTGGCGAAAGGAGGAGGGGAAGATGAAAGGTTTGTCCAGGCAGGAGGAAAGAAATCTGATCCGGCGCGCCATGGCCGAAAACGGCCTTCGCCTCACCGTCTTCGGACAAAGCTACTTCAGCAACGGCGCCCTGGTGGAGGAGATTTTATACACGGGCCGGTCGGACGAGGAGGAGGTAGTTGCGTCGGGCACATGCCTTGCAGAGGCGCTTGAATCCATTGAAAAGTGGCGGAAGGGGAGATTTATCGAAGGGACGTAAAGCGGTCCCCGACAGGGATTGTGACTAAATAATATGCCCGTCAGGGGCTGACCTCTTAGCTGCGTTCTATTTAGTTGGTTTTCTAAGCAAAAATTGCAGCACGGGCCCTGCTCGCTTCAATGGTCTTATTCCCGCCAATAGTATCAAGCTCTTTTAAGAGCCGGCCAGGAAAAAAGAGCCATTTCGGTGTAATATGGGTGTCGCCTGGGACTTGAGAGTCTGTTCCTTGGCGAGGCGAGTTGCCTCTCGTCCCGTAGCCAATTCCTAGCGGATATCAGCCTAATATTGTCCCTTTTGGAGGAAGCTATGCCCTGGATTTGCCTGTTTATTGCCGGTATTTTTGAAATCATCTGGTCCTTTGCCATGAAGCAGTCCCACGGCTTCACCAAGTTGGCGCCGTCGGTGGTTACCATAACCACTATGATGGCCAGCTTCTGGCTGCTGGCCATCGCCATGCGAACCATTCCCCTGGGCACGGCTTATATAATCTGGACCGGCATTGGGGCCGTAGGCGCTTTCGTAATCGGCGCGCTGTTTCTGGCCGAACCCTTAAGCACGCTTCGGGTCATAGCCGCTGCCCTTATAGTATCCGGCCTTGTGCTGATGAAGATCTCCTCCTGATGAGATTCGGAACGGCATTTTTTGTAAAATATAACAACGCCGCCTTGTCGCTTTGTTTTTAACCGGTTTGAGTTTAGAATAATAGCGAGTTCGGGCGAAGTGAAGCTATTGGAAACTGCCGTTTTTTTGATAGTTGCCATTGATGCTTGAGAGGAGTGCATTGCATGAAAACTGATAAATTTGCGGTAGTCGACCTGTTTTCCGGGGTCGGAGGAATGAGTTTCGGTTTTCACAAACACCCTCTTTTTTCACTGGTCGCGGCTGCCGATGCGGAGATGGGCAAGCCAAGTTCAGGCGCCGGCGCTCTTCAATGCAACGGCGTTTATAGTCTTAACATGGGTTTTCGTCCGACCTGCATGGACCTCTCGTCCACCCCGCCCGAAAATTTGCGCGACGCCCTTGGACTGTTAGAAAAAGAAAAAATTACCGTTCTTCTGGCGTGTCCGCCCTGCACCGGTTTTAGCAGGACGAACCCTGAAAACCACCTCCGGGACGACAGTCGAAACAGCCTTGTCCAAAGGTCGGCGGAGTTTGCCCTTGCGCTGGACGCCGAAATAGTCGTGATGGAAAATGCCAGAGAACTTATCCAGGGAAATTTTAATCATCACTACCAACGCCTGCGCAATGCTCTTGAGAACAGGGGCTACGATGTTTTTGGCGCCGTATATCTGCTCTCCCGTTTTGGCCTACCGCAGCTGCGCGAAAGGGCTATCGTCATAGCTGTTAAACGAAGGTACAATCTCAAGACCCTGGACAATCTCTGGGAGGGGTGGAATGTGGACCCCCTGGCAATTACTGTCCGTCGCGCTTTTGATTCCCTTGACCCCGCCGCCTCCGGCCTTGAAAGGTACCCCGAATTTTCTTCTGACTCTGTCCGGCAAAGGATGGAAGCTATCCCAAAGGATGGGGGCTCCTGGATGGATTTGCTGGAAAGGGATGGTGCGGAGCAACTTCTCACTGATTCCATGAAGCGTATCGTTGAGCAAAACCGTTTTGGATCTTACCCGGACGTGTACGGAAGAATGGCGTGGGACAAGCCGGCGCCCACTATAAAGAGAGAGTGCGCCCATGTTGGAAACGGACGTTACGCCCACCCGGAGGAAAACCGGCTCTGTTCTGTTCGGGAGATGGCGATTCTGCAGGGTTTCCCAAATGATTTTGAATTTGATGGAACTTCCCTTTCAAACGCCTACCGTCATATCGGGGACGCAGTGCCCCCGCTTATCTCCTATCAGCTTGCCTGGCTTTGCGCCTGGATGCTTACCGGAGCCCGCCCGGATATGAAAGAAATCCTGCTTCCCGGAACAAATTTACAGCCGACCGATCTAATCGGCAGCGGTCAATTGGAGCTTCTCTATGCTTGAATTTTCTACCCCGGTCACCCCTGCAGAATTCAGGCGGTTAGAAGAATTTCTGAAGGCCCTCCGCACTGAGTGCGACGCAACAATTAACCCGAAATCTGCATTAATTTCAGTTGAATTTGAAAGCGAATTTCGCTCAAAATTATTAGCGCACCACTGTTTCATGGGAAGTCCGTTGTTTCAGGAGAGTTTCGACTCCGCCTTTATCGCGGCCTGCGAACAGTCAGGTCATTCAGTGGTAAAAGCCCCCGAAGGGCAGCGTTTTTGGGATGTTAAAGTCAATGGCAGGAAGATAAGCTTGAAATCCTCCAAGGCAAAGAGCATGAAGAAAGACACCCTCCACATTAGTAAGCTTACGGAGGCAGCCTGGATTCAAGATTGCAGGACGTCTTCGATACGGCGGAAGAATACTTTAACCCTTTTTAATGAGTACTGTAATGAGGTTGATGCGATAATTCAGCTTCGCTAATTCCAGAGCTTGACTACGTATGAGATGGTTGAAATTCCCGTATCGCTCTTTAAGCAGGTATCCAACCTCAAGAAAGAAAGTTTTGAGGCGGATGGACCTACGATAAACATCCCCGTTGGAAAAATTCCGCCGGACTTCACACTGAAGCTTGACAGATCCGATGCGAAAATCACCGTGGCAAATATAGCTAAAGCGCTCTGTATAGTCCACGGAGTCTGGAGGCTTTTGTAGGCGGCGTTCTAAAAATTTATTTATGGAAATATTAATCAAGGCGCCCCGGAAGTCTCCGGGGTGCCTTGATATTATTGGCTTACGACACCGCGTCCCTCTCCGGGGAAAAGGCCTCGTACTCTTTGTTGTCTATGATCTCCTTCAGGGCCAGGGCCGTTTCGGCCACGTCGGCGAAGGTGTTATAGAGGGCCACCGGCGCAAGGCGGATCACCCTCGGCGGGCGGAAGTCGGGGATGATGCGCCGCCTTTTCAGGGCCTGGCAGATCCTCCAGCCCTCCTCGTGCTCTACCGCCAGGTGGCCGCCCCGGCGGGTCCTGTCCCTCGGCGTTCCCGCAGAGTAGCTGTAGGGCGGCGCGGAAAGTTCCCGGTCGATAATTTCCATGAGGAAATCGGTAAGGGCCAGAGATTTTTCCCTCACCCGATCCATGCCTGCTTGTTCGAATATCTCCAGGGCAGGCAGCAGGGCGGAGGCGGAGAGTACCGCAGGGGTTCCTATCTGCCAGCCGCCAGCGGACCGGGCGTGGTCGAACTCCAGGCTCATGTCGAACTGGCGGCTTTTTTCGAAGCCGAACCAGCCCGCAAGGCCCGGGGTCCTGTTGAAGTGCCTCCGGTTGATGTAGAGGAAGGCGGGGCTGCCGGGGCCTCCGTTAAGGTGCTTGTAGCTGCACCAGAAGGCGAAGTCTGCGTCCCATTCGCTCAGTTTGTGGGGAACGGAGCCTGCTGAGTGGGCGCAGTCGAAGCCTATGGTCACGCCTCTGGCGTGGGCTTCCTGTACGAGCCGTCCCATGTCCAGGAGCTGGCCACTTCTGTAGAGCACGCCGGGGACCATGGCCAGGGCTGCCGTGTCGTCGAGGACGCTGATGATGTCGTCCTCCTCAATCAGGCGGCCGTCCCTTGATTTCACAAGTACCAGATGCTCTTTCGGGTCCAGCCCCCGGAGGCGTACCTGGCTCTCCAGGGCGTAGATGTCCGACGGGAAGTTCAGCTCGTCGGCCACAATTTTTGTCCTCTTTCCCGAGGGGTTGTAGAAGGTGCTTACCATGGCGTGGAGGTTTATGGTGGTGGAGGAGGACATTACCACCTCGTCGGGGGCGGCGCCCATGAGGGGGGCCATCTTTTTGCCCGCCTCCTCGGCCATGTGGAACCAGGGGGGCGTCCCCTCAAGCCACCCACCGATGCCCAGGTCCCGCCATTCGGCGAAGGCCCTGTTGACCGCCGCCTCAGCCGCCTTCGGGGCAAGCCCGAGGGAGTTGCCGTCCATGTATACCATGCCCTCGGGCACGTGGAAGAGGTCTCTGAAGCCGCTCAACGGGTCCCGCCCGTCCAGCTCGCGGGCCTTAGCCCTGTAGTCTGCAAAACTATCCGCCATTTGTAGTCAGTCCTTTCAGATTTTTTCCGATAATACCATATCGGCCCGGGTTGAGGCCCCGCTATGTCACCATTGATGTATTATATTGGCGGAAAGGCAAAATCTGGGGAGTTTCCCCGGGGAGGGTTGGAAATGAAGGCTCTGCTGGTAATAGACATGCTCAACGATTTTATCAAGGAGGACGGCGCCCTGCCTGCGGGCGAAGCGGGCCTGGAGATAATCGGTTTCATCCGGGGCAAAACGGAGGAGTTCCGTAAGAACGGGTGGCCGGTGATTTACATCTGCGACAGCCACGAGCCCGATGACAAGGAGTTTGACATGTTCCCGAACCACTGCGTTTCCGGAGGGAAGGGGTGCGAGATTATCCCGGAGCTCGACGTGCTCCCCGGCGACAAGGTGATAAAGAAGAGGCGGTACAGCGCCTTTTTCGGCACGGACCTGGACCTCTACCTTAGGGAGAAGGGCGTGGACGAGCTCTTCCTGGTGGGGGTTAACACCAACATCTGCGTGCTGTACACCGCCGCCGATGCCAGGAATATCAACTACAAGGTGACTATTTTTGAAAAGGGCGTGGCCTCCTTCGACCCCGAGGCCCATGTATTCGCCCTCAAGGAGGCGAAGAACACCCTGGGGTGTTCCGTGGCGTAGGGGGGCATGAACCCCGTCCGAAGCTTTCCTCCTGCCTCGCGGGCCGACGCCCTGGCGCTGATGCTTGGCAGCATGCCGGGCAAGGCGTCCCTGGAGGCGGGGGAGTACTATGCCCACCCCCGGAACGCCTTCTGGCCGGTGATGGAGATTATTTTCGGGATAAGCCGCGCCCTTCCCTACGGGGAGAGGCTTGCGGCCCTTTCGGAGCGGAGGGTGGCCCTGTGGGACGTGCTGGCCTCATGCGTAAGGCCCGGGAGCATGGATTCCGATATAGTGGACGGGACGGCGGTCCCCAACGACCTGCCGGGCTTTTTGCTCTCTCGCCCCATGGTGAGGGCTGTGTTCTTTAACGGGTCCAAGGCGGAGCAGGCCTGGAGGCGGCATATTGCAGGGGCGTTGCCGGCCTCCGGGCTTAAACTCCTTCGCCTGCCCTCCACGAGTCCCGCCAACGCCAGGCTTAACCTTGAGGAGAAGGCCCGGGCGTGGCGGGCGGTTGCAGAGGCTGCGTCGGGGGAGATTCAGGGGGCAAATTTATGATACCGTCGAAAGGGGAAAGCTCTGATGAAATGCTGCCGGCACTGTGAAAGCAACGGCGCCTGCATCGACCGGGTACCCATCTTTGCCGCCCTCAGCCGGGAGGAACGGCTTGAGATCGCGGAAATTGCCTCCTCCCGCAGTCTGGAGAAGGGCGAGATGATCTACCGGGCGGGGGACGAGGGGGGAACCCTTTTTGTCCTCTACACGGGCAGGGCAAAACTTTTCAGGCTTAGCGCCGCCGGGAAGGAGCAGGTTCTCCGCATTGTCGGACCGGGGGAGTTTATCGGCGAGCTTTCCCTCTTCTCCTCCCTTCCCCTTACCGACTACGCGCAGGCGCTGGAGGCCGCCACCATGTGCGTCCTGCAGGGGGAGCGGCTTAAGGGGCTTATGACCAAGTACCCGTCCATAGCCTTTAAAGTTATGGACGAGCTCTCCCGCAGGCTGGAGAAGGCGGAGAACCGAATAAAAGATATAACCCTTAACCCCGTGAACAAGCGGATTGCCGGGGCCCTTCTGGAGCTGTCGGAGGGAAGCGGGGAGGTTCTTCTGCCCATGACCAGGGGCGACCTGGCCTCCCACCTGGGAATTACCCAGGAGACCTTGAGCAGAAGGCTGGCCGCCCTCCAGGAGGAGGGGTTCATAGTCCTTGAGGGGCATAGAAAGATTGCAATTAAAAACCGTCCCGGACTTGAGGATATAAGCCTTGAGGCGTAGACGCCCTGCGGGGGAGGGGTTTTGATGGACGGGCGAGAGGTCTATGGTGTTTTCGACGTGGAGAGCAACGGCTTCAGGGGTACTTCCGTCCTGTCCGCTTCGTCCATTGTTTTTGACGCCGACGGTAATATTCTGGATTACTTCAACCGGTTCTACTTTCCCGAGGAGGGCAGGATTGACCCGGGCGCGTTCAGGGTGCACCGCCTTGCCCCTGAGCGCATAGCCTACTTTCGGTTGAAAGAGGGCTATGCGGGGAGTTTTTTGGAGGATGCGGAGTCCTTGGCCCGCTTTTGGGACAGGTGGGCCGTTAGGGGCATAATTGTCCACAACCTGAATTTCGACATCTCCTTTCTGCCGCGAATTCCCGCCTTCAGCTCCCTTTCCTGGTGGTGCTCCATGACGGGGCTGACGGACTTCTGCCGCCTGCCGGGGAAAAGAGCCGGATATAAGTGGCCGAAGATGGGGGAGGCGGCGGCCTTCGTCCGGGAAAACTGCGAAGGCCCCGGGGCCCTTGATGAGAACGAGCGGCTACTGGGGTCGCCCCTGCCTCACTACAGCCTTAGCGACTGCTTCCAGCTTTACGGGGTGACGGCCAGGATTTTAAACAACCGTCCCGAACTGGCCCGCTTCAGCCGCCGGTCGTGGAGGCACCTACCGCCGCTGCCGGGGAGGCCTTTGATTGACCGCACGCCGCTGAAGGACGATTTTGTGGAGGAGCGCCTGGCTTATGAAGCCAGATTAGCAGAAGCCGCCGGGCGGGCCTCCGGGGCGTAAGCGTTCAGCTCCCCGCAGAGCCTCGCCGATTTCTCATCTGTTGATGGTAAGCCACCCCATGGAGCGGGCCAGGTCGCTCCCGTTGAGAATGAGGACGCACCGGTCCAGGTCGCCTTTACTGTATGCTTCCGCCAGGGGCTTCAATAGATTGTCTATCTTCGCAATCTCCTGCAGTTCGGCCTGCTCTCGGTCTAAAACCGCCATGGCCTCCGCAGCGGCGTCGTTGAACCTGTCGATCTCCTGGTGTAGCTGACTTCTCCTTTTTTCGTATTTGAAAGTCATGTCGCTCCGCACCGCATCGTTGGGCTCTTCGTCGATCCTGTCGAAAAGCTCGTTTAGTTCGGCCTTCTCGGCTCTGATCTTTTCCCTCCATTTAACAATGCGTTCCTTTTTTATTTCAAGGTCTTCCCGCAAAGAGGCGCTCTTTGCGCTGTGAGCCTGCCGTTTTTTACTAAGGGCTTCGCCAAGCCTGTCAATCTGTTTTTTAGCCTGCTCTGCATAGGCTTCGTCCCGGTTCTTTTCCCCGGTGCCTCTCTGGCTGATGTTCAGCGAGAAGTCCGTCTTCTTGTCCGCCGCGGCATGAATCTGCACCTTGTAGTGCCAGTAGGCGGCGTTGTTTTTCGGCTTGTCGCCGGGGGCGGTATATTCCAGGTGGTGGTTGGTCCCCTTGGGGCTTTTTGACACCCTGTTCCGTGCCCATTCCGTGCCGAGGGGAGTGAGGGCCAGTATTTCAACTATCGTCTCGTGGGATGAGGTCACGCTTACGGTAAAGACGTCGCCGGGATTGCACTTTACCGTGTAGCCGTAGGGCACGGGCCTGTTGACGCTGCCGCTATGGGAGTAGCCGAAACAGACGCCCGCAGTAAGGACGAGGATTAAACACACAGCAACGGCAAGAGCCGCTTGTTTGCCTCCTAATATTCTGCTCACAAAAAACGCCTCCTTAAGCCCGCCTTCAAGTCTTTGGGCAGGGGCGGGTTATTCGTTTTCCATGGCCTCCAGGGCCTCTGCCAGTTCGGGCGAGAATTTGACGCCCCCGCTCCGTAGCGCGGCAATAATCTTATCCGCCCCGGGCAGGCGGGAAAATAGGATTCTCTCCGGGCCGGCCCCCTTCAGGCGAAGCTCTGCGCCCCAGTCGCTCCTCCAAGTCACCAGCAGCGCCTGCCCTGCCATACGGGGGTTAAGGATGGATGCCAGGAAGAGCAGCTTCCGGAGCCACCCGGGGGGCCGGAAGTCGGCAAAATCCGCATACTCAATGTCGGCGTACCGTATCCTCTGTTCCTTTCCCAGTGCGCTTATTGTCAGGCCGCCGGGCAGGAGCATGAGGTAGAAGGATGCATACCGGGCCGACCAGTAAAGCATGCCGGCAAAGATGGCAGCCGGCAGCCAGAGGGGGAGGGTGATAAAGAGTCCGCCCCCCGGGTCCAGGGGGTTCCCGCCGCCGGATACTTCCAGGGCAATAAAGAAGGGGAGGGCGAAGAATAAACAGGATACGGCAAACCCCATTATGTCGGGAAGAATCCATGAGCCCCACTTCGGGTAAACAAGGGCGCCTGCGGGGGCCTTCTTCCTTGGCGGGAAGACGAGATAGAGCCCCGCCGCAAGAATAAGGGGAATTGGGGCAAGGCGCCGGAAGGGACGAACAATCCATTGGGCGCGCCGAAGTAAAGGGCGTCCTTCGGGCCTGGGAGGGTCATCCCGATGAAGCGGGGCCCCGACGGGCCGGAGAATTTCAGATACCTGAAGGTCTGGTTTGCGTTCTTCATTTCACGAATCGGCCCTTCAACCGGCGATTCGTCCGGGAGAAAGTAGTAGGAGGCCTGTTTTTTGGCGGCCGAGTTTCTTGACTGCAGGGGCGACGCTTCCGCAGGCATCAGTACCCCTTCGAAGACCTCCTCCCATTCTTTACCTTCCACAGTCGCCAGTCGTCCTTCGGTATGGGAGTCGATAAACGCCGGGATAGGGGAGAACTGCTTCCACGAACGGATAAGGCTCCGCGCCGCGCCCGTTGCGCCAAAGGCCTCGGCAGGGCTGAAGGCGGAGCGGTACTCTTCGGCCATGTCGACAGGCCGGAGGCGGATTACTTCCTCCCTGGCCGCAAGGAAAAAGGTTACTGCCGTAAAGAGAAGGGCCAGCGCGCCGTACCTGCGGTAAAGCTCCCTCATGTCATTCGCTCCCCCTCGTCATGTTCCTTCTTCTCACGGGAGTTCGATTTCCTTCCACGTTACGCCCCGGTCGTCTGAGCGGTACAGCCTGCCGGAGCGGGACAGCGCCGTAACGGCGCCGCTTTCAAGTTCCGCAAGCCCGGCGACCGGGTCGGAGGGCAGGAGGGGCCTGACGAAGGAGCGGCCTGCCTCCGCATAGTAGAGGCCCCCCGATGCCGTACCGAAGACTACGCCGTCCCGGAAGGGCTCTATGGCCGTTACCGAGACTCCCTTGCCGCCGCCCTCCGTTAAGTTCTCCCAGTTTTTCGAGCCGCGCTTTAGGACGAAGCAGCCGTTCCCGTGGGTTCCCGCCCAGAGGGAGCCGTCCTTTGAGACGGTAAGCGCCTGGACGGTCGACCCCCGGGGCAGCCCTCCGGGACCCCGCTGCCACGGTCCGTCCTCCCGGCGCATAAAGACTCCGCCCTCGTAAGTTCCGGCATAGAGAATTTTATCCCCGTGGCTCCAGGCCAGGGAAAGGACCATGCCGTTTTCCGGTCCGCCTCCGCAGGAGCCCCAGCTTATACCGCCGTCATAAGAGACCAAAACCCCGCCGCCGAAGGCAGCGCACCATAAGCGCTTATCTTCCGACTCCATGAAATCGGTGATTAAAAAAGCGTCGTCCCCGACGCTCTTCCAAATTCCCGTTTCAGCGGATGCAGAGCTCAGTCCCCCGCGCCAGTTTGCGGCAAGTATTGCGCCGGACCGGGCAGGAAAAAGGTCCTTTATGAAGCCGTCCTCCTTAAGGAACGACCAGGAAACGCCCCCGTCGCCTGAGTAAAGCGCCTCTCCGAAGGTCGCAAGAAAAACGTCACCCCCTGCGGAGACCCGAAGGGAGAATAAATTATCCGGGGCAAGGGTTCCTCCTATGTGCCGCCAGCTCTTTCCCCCGTTTGTCGAAGAGTAGACTCCTCCCTTTTCGGCTGCGGCAACAAAAAGAGTTCCGTCAGGGCCGGCCCTTACGGAGATGATGGGCGCCCATCCCGCGTCCTCATGATCGGGCGCGCCCCGGGCGCAGCGACAAAGCAAAAGCAAAAAAAGAACCGCCGCAATAAAAGCCGGTCGCGCCCTGTTTCGGCGTCCTTTTATCAACACGGGAAACCACCGCCCCCGAAACACCTTCAGGCCTGTTTGCAAGCCTGAGGAAAGATTTTGTAATATTTTATCACTTAAAACCGTGTTCGGCTATATGTCTGACAGTGATAATATCCTCTGCAAGGCGGGTTTCAAGGGCCGAGAAGGGGACGGACAGCTCTTCCGGCGATAGCCCGTTCAGAATGCCCTCTTCTGCGTCCGCCGCCATGTTTTGGAGCGTTTCCGCTCCCAGGGAGCCTGCAACCGACTTAAGGGTGTGGACTTCCCGCCGCGCCTTTTCCCTGTCTCCGCTTTCAAGGGCCTCCCTTGCCCCGGAGATCATGGATTCATACTCGATAAACCCCAGGGCCACCATCTGGTATAAGGCGGTGTCGCCGTCCAGCCTTGCAAGGGCCGCCGCAAGGTCGAACCCTTCAAGGGACGGCATGGAATGGGGTTCCGCCGCCTCAACCGGCGCAGGGGCGTCGTATGCTGCCGCCGGCGCGGAATCCGGGGCCGGGCTTTCCCCGGCAACGGGGCAGTGTTCCCGGATTGCGGCAATCAGCTTAACCATGTCTACGGGCTTGGCTATGTGGTCGTTCATTCCAGCGGCCAGGCTGGCGGCCCGGTCGCTCGCCCCTGTGTTGGCGCTCAGGGCCAGGATGGGCGCGGTAACCCCCAGCTCCTCCCTCAGGCAGCTAGCTGCCCGGTAGCCGTCCATTCCCGGCATCTGGATATCCATAAGGATTACGTCGAAGAGCCGTTTTGCGGCCTTAACCGCATCTATGGCGGCCTGCCCGTCCCCGGCCACGGCAACTTCGGCGCCGGACCGCTCCAGCAGTTCGGCGGCCACCTGCTGGTTGAGGGGGTTGTCCTCCACCAGCAGCAGGTTTACCCCGGCGAGGTCCGTATCAAGCATCCCCGGATGGTGGGAGGAGGCTTCCTCCATGGCGATGGTCCCGGGGTTTCGTCCCAGGGTGATGGTGAAGCTGAAGTCGCTCCCTTCACCGGGGGCGCTCTCCACTTCCAGCTCGCCCCCCATGAGGTTCACCAGCCGCCGGGATATGGAGAGGCCGAGCCCCGTCCCCCCGAAGCGGCGGGCCATGCTGTCGTCGGCCTGGGTGAAGGCCTCGAAGATGGTCTTAAGACGGTCGGGCTCGATGCCGATGCCCGTGTCTTTAACGGAGAAGTGAAGGCGGGCGGAGTCGGGGTCCGCCTCAAGCAGGCGTACGGAGACGGTTACTTTGCCCTGTTCGGTAAATTTTACGGCGTTTCCGGCCAGGTTGAGGAGTACCTGGTGCAGCCGGAGGGAGTCGCCCAAAAGTACCCGGGGGATCACCGGGTCCAGCCGGCAGTTTACGGCAATGGGCTTGGTCTTCACCACGGAGGACAGGACGTTTTGCAGGGTCTGCATCAGTTCGTCCACCCGGAAGGGGGCAACCTCGATGGCAAGTTTTTCGGCCTCTATTTTGGAGAAGTCCAGCACCGCATTCAGAAGGTCCAGAAGGAGCTGCCCGGCGTCGCGGGCCTTATCTACATAGTCCCGCTGTTTTTCGTCAAGGGGCGTACGGGAGAGGAGTTGAAGCATGCCCAGTACGCCGTTCATGGGGGTGCGTATTTCATGGCTCATGGCCGCCAGGAAAGCCGACTTTGCGCGGGCCGTCTCCTCGGCCCGCGCTTTTTCCTCCGCCAGGCGGTCGATGGGGCGGGCGATTTGCGTGAAGGACCAACGCAGGGCAAGGCCTATAGTGACGATTAGCGCCAGGACAGTGGCAAAGGTGGTATTTCGCTGGGTTTCACGGGTAGCGGCCGAAAGTTTTTCCGTGGACCGGCTGAAATTTTCCACCGCCTCCTCCCTCACCGACTCCATGGCGCTCCGCAGCTGCTTCAGGGTCGGGTTGAAGGCGTCGTCGATAATCACGAGGGCACGGTCCCCCCGCCAGCGGGCTGCAGAATCCACCACATCGTCTGCGTATCCGAAAAGGGCGGCCTCCTGTTCCCGGATGGCGTTAAGCCGGCCGGAGGCCTCCGGAATAAGGGAGCGCAGGGTCCGGAGTTTCTTCAGAAAGTCGTCCTCAAGCTGCTTAAGCAGCGGCAGGACTCTTCGCATGGCCGCCGCCTCCTGCTCCACCAGCACGCCGTAGACCAGGCGGCTTGTGTCGCTCACGTCCAAAAGGGCCGCGCCCACAAGCGCCGCCGCCCTGGCGTCCCTGTCCAGGACGGCGCTGTACTCCCGGTCGATTTCCCTGAGCTGGGAAAGGGTGTAGAAGGTGATTCCCGCCGCAAGAGCGCCCAAAAGGACGACAAGCATGAGAATTTTCCGCGTCAGGTTCCACTCGCGAAGTTTTTTCATGTCGATTCCCCGCCTGTTTAAGATTCCGGGTCCGCCCCGGCGGCGGCAGAGATTACTTCCCGCAGCCGATGCGCCGCTTCCCTGTCGGTCAGTTTGCCAAGAAAGTGTTCGTTGACCACGGCGTAGATGGCCTCCTTGACGGGGGCGGGGTTGGCGTTGCCCATGGCGATGGACCCCATCATGGTGCGGCGCATGTTGGCGTTTCGCATGTCGGTGATGGACCGCCGTCCGCAGGGATCGAAGCCCTCCCGGGGAACGTCCACCCTGGCGGGCGCCGCGCCGGTGGCTGTGCTTAGTTCGGCCTGGAACTCAATCCCCATGAGGGCGCTTGCCAGGGTGGCCCGAACCTCGTCGGAAAGGGGCGAGTTTTTAAACAGAAAGTACTGGTCGGCGTTGAACAGGACCATACCCTGGGTGTCGGGAAAGCGGAGGCAGGAGTATTCCTGCCCGGGCTTCAGGCCGTGGTGGCGGAACTCCCCAAGTACCCAGCTCCCCTGGACCTGGAGCAGGGCCCTGCCCTCCCGCAGGAGCGTTGTTGCCTCGTCCCAGGTCCGAAAGTTGAACTCCGGGTCAACAAAGCTGCGGAGGACGCTCATCCGCCGGAATATCTCCTCGACTAACCCTTGCTCAAGGGCGCCCTCGTCCAGGTCCAAAAAAGCGCGGCGGTAGAACTCAGCGCCGCCCGTCCCGGCGGCTGCGCATTCAAAGAGCAGGGTGTGCTCCCAGGGCTCGCGGCCGATGGCGAGGGGAATGATTCCTTCATCTTTGGCCTTCTCCAGGAGTTTCAGCAGATCGTCCCAGGTGTCGGGTTCGGGCATACCCAGGCGCGAGAAGAGGGGGTAATTCACCCAGAGCCAGTTGGTGGAGTGGGCGTTAATTGGTACTGCCACCCAGTGTCCCTTGTACTTTGACAGGCGCTGAATGCCGTGGGGCACAACCTCGTCCCACTCCTCCTCTTTTGCTATGGCGTCCAGGTTTGCCAGCATGCCCCGGCTTGCCCAGTCCCGGATGTCGAAGCCGATTGCCTGGCTTGCGCTCAAGGGCCGGCCCTCAGCCAGCCACTCTTCGAGCACATTCCAGTAGCGGCTGGTTCCGCTGCCGGGGGAGACATGCTGCCTCCAGCCAAGGCCCCGGGCCTCCACATGACGTTGAATGACGGCCAGGCTGGCTGCTTCGCCCTCCGAGACCCACCAGCTTGCCATGTCAACCACCGGGGCGGGTTCCTTTTCGGGGTTGGACGCAAGGGCCGCGGCCGGTAGAATGGCGGCGAGCAGGCACAGGGCAACGCATAAAATTAATTTTCCCGAAGTTCCGGCGCCCTGCGGCAGACTGGTTGACGGAGGAATAAAAAAGGCAGTCCTTCGCAAAAACCTGGCAATCAAAACGTTCTCCTCGCTTTCCATCCTGATTCCCGTTACTTTCGTAAAGGAGTGAGCAGTTTAAGCCTGGTCTGAATTTAGCCTAGAGAAACATGCGGTAGTCAACGTTAAGGGCCTTGGCAAACTTTCGGGCGTTGACTCTCCCGATGGGGCGCTTCCCGTTTTCCATCTCCGAGATATGACGCTGAGGTACGCCCGCGGCTTCGGAGAGCGCCGACTGAGTCATGGATTTTTTGCGCCTCTGCCCGGCCAGTATCAGGCCGGCGACGGCTGAAGCGCCGCCGGGGAAGGCTTCGCGCCAGGGCACGGTATCCTCTTCAGCGCGGTTTCCGGCCTCCAGGGTGAAGGGAATGTTTGATTTCTTCAATGCCCTTATAACGTCTTTTTTATTTGCTGCAGGGCAGATAAAGCGGATCTCCGGGGAAGAGACCCCATCAGTAGGGAGCGTTTTCGTGGACGCCAACGTAAATCACCTCCACAATTACCTTTTCCTTTTCATCTTTCCAGACGGCCACGTATGTGGGGCGCCCTTTTTTCAGGTGGCAGTGATGACGACCGCCGGGAAGCTTTGAATAGTTGGGCCAGTCTCCCCTTACGGGGCCTTTTGTCTCTATGTCGGCGGCAAGGGCGGCCAGCGCCTGCAAAACTCTTTGCGGCAGATTGGGAAGATTTTTTACCACGTTTCTTTTGAAAACGACATCCCAGCCCATGAAAAAATTATACTAAAATATAGTATAAGGTCAATGGATCGGGACATCATTGTGTTGGGCTAATGTTTACGGTCTTACGAGTTTTGATGAAAGTCAGTCCGGTTTTTTCTGAACTGAAAAGTGGCTCCTTAGTCAGAAGAGTCAATTGTCTTTGGGAGGGGCCACTACGGCGCATCAATGGGCCGGACCTGCCGGTATTCGGCCCGGAAGAGGCCCCGGGAGTCCGCTGCAAAGGCCTCCGACTCCACGTGGTAGTGGCCGAAGCGCCACAGGGAAAACTCAAGCTTCCCGGCAATTTCATTCAGGTACCAGGAGACGGGGTCCCTCACCCTCCTCCCGCCCACAAGGGGCGGGGTATCTCTGCCGAACAGTTTCCGGAGGGCCCGCTCGGGAGCGGCGTGGGTCCACACGTAGTCCACCTTCCAGTCGACTTCCTCGAGGGTGTCGAAACCCCTTTCCGCCTCTTCGAAGCTCAAGATTTCCCTGGCCCACCAGCTAAGGCCCGGAGTTCTCAAAGCCCTGTCGACGCTCTCGGCGCCGCCGAAGACGAAGACGCTTTTCCCGGCAATCCGGTAGACGTACCCCCTCCTCAGGTGAAATACGTTTGGAGCGATGACGCCTACGGGGGCGCCCCACCGCTCTTCTGTCGGTAGGGCGTCCATCAGGTCGAAGTTTTCGTGGTTGCCATCCACCACGAGGGTGGTCCAGTTTCTTCCC
>JAAYQT010000024.1 GCA_012519165.1 Synergistaceae bacterium | reverse complement strand
GTACCGGGCCATGTAGGCCGCCGAGCGGTCCACCTTGGTGGGGTCCTTCCCCGAGAAGGCGCCGCCGCCGTGGGCCACCCAGCTGCCGTAGGTGTCCACAATAATTTTTCTGCCGGTAAGACCGGTGTCGGCCATGGGGCCGCCCTTCTCAAACCGGCCGGAGGGGTTGACCAGAATGCGCGGGTTGCCGTTCATCAGGTGGGCAGGCATCACGGGGCTGATAACGTGCTCAATAACATCGGCCCTGATTTCCTCATTTTTGGCCTCGGGGTGGTGCTGGGTGGATACAATTATGGTCTCGGCGCGGACTGCCTTTCCGTCCTCGTACTCAAGGGTGACCTGGGTCTTGCCGTCGGGCCGGAGGTAGGGAATGGTCCCGTTCTTCCTGACCTCCGCCAGCTTCCTGGCCAGTCTGTGGGCCAGCGCGATGGGCATGGGCAGGTACTCCTCCGTCTCGTTGCAGGCAAAGCCGGTCATCATCCCCTGGTCTCCCGCTCCGGTGGCGGAGTCGTCGTCCTCTACGGCCTTGTCCCGGACCTCCAGGGCTTTGTCCACGCCCCGCTGAATGTCAACGGACTGCTCGTCAATGGCGGTGACAACGGCGCAGGTGTCGCCGTCGAAGCCGTACTTGGCCCTGGTGTAGCCAATATCCTTCACTATCTCCCTTGCAATCCTGGGAATATCCACGTAGGTATTGGTGGTTATCTCTCCCGCAACCATGACCAGTCCCGTGGTGCACATCACCTCGCAGGCTACCCGCCCCATGGGGTCTTCCTTAAGGATGGCGTCCAGTACCCCGTCGGAGATCTGGTCCGCCACCTTGTCGGGATGGCCTTCGGTCACCGACTCCGAAGAGAAGAGGTAACGCTCTTTTTTCAATTTATTTTCCTCCTTCTTAGAAATAAAAAGGCCCTCGCAAGAGGGCCTTTGACGGGTGATCAAACGCGCTCTCTCATCAGTCAGCCCTCAGGGCTGCTGGTATTGGCACCGCGCCTCTTCGGGCAGGTTGCCGGGCTTCATCGGGCCAGTCCCTCCGCCTCTCTTGATAAGAGTTTCAAATTTTAATGCTGAAATTTATTCCGAGGGAATTATACACTCTGGGGCCGTCATGTCAATGGGAAAAGAAGGGAAAATCGTTTGACATTATCTTATGGCGGATGTATAGTTTATTGGTTAAAAGTGTACGGTGGAGGTGTCTTTAATGGCCTCAATCTATTCGGTCGCGCCTTTAGCCGCTTTATACCGCCCGAGAAGGCCCTATCTGGACCCCCGTTACCCGGAAAAACGGTACACGGAGCAGACGGCCTTTTCAGACGACCGCGCCCGGAAAAAAATCGCCCGGGGCGACTGGACTCTGGAGCGGGCCCTGGACAACTTCCAGGTAAAGGCCGCCATGCACAGCAGATACCTTCAGTTCACCATCCAGGAGGACGCGGGCCTGGTGCAGGTAGTAGTTAAAGAGAGCAACGGCGAGGAAAAAGTAATCCGCAAAATTCCGCCCGACGAAATAGTCCGGCTGATTGAAAAGAGAAATGAACTGTTAGGCTTCCTCTTCGAGATGGTGGTTTAGGGGGCGCAAAACTTAAAGTTACGACCCGAAATTTTAAGCGGGACGGGGTTAAACCCCGTCCCGCCTTTTTTTATTTGCAGGGGGAGTAGCCGCAGCTGAAACAGTACTCGCACCCCGATATCATCTCCATGGGAGCGCCGCACTCGGGGCACTCCACGCCGCTGCCCGCCGCCTCCCGGCCCTCCCTGCCTATGAGTTTTTCCAGCAGCATGGCGATGGCGTCGGGAATGGACCGGGCCACGTGCTTGTCGTCAAACTCGAAGAGCCAGTACTCCTTGCCAGAGAGGCCCTTGAGGGTGGCGATGAAGTCTTCCAGCTTTCCTCCGCTCCGCAGGCCTATGGAGATGGCCCTGGACAGGGCCTCGGTCATGGCCTTAAGCTCCGACCCGCTCTTGCCTATGGTGGCGAAGACCTCGAAGGGCTCCGTTCCGTCGAAGTTCAGGGTTACGTATATGCTTCCCCAGGGCGTGGTCTCCTTGATGGTCTTTCCGAATACCACCAACCCCGGCCGTTCCTTTACCCTGCTTGTGTGGGCAACCTGCTCCGGCGCTTTTTTAGCCGTCTCGATGGGCTGGAAGGACCTGGAGCCGTCCCGGTAGATGGTTATGCCCTTGGCGCCCAGGTCGTAGCACCGCCGGTAGATTCCCTTCACATCGTCCACTGTGGCGTGGGACGGCAGATTCACCGTCTTGCTTATTCCGCTGTCCACCACCCGGGAGAAGATGCCGGTTACCTCCACGTGCTCGTCGGGAGGGATGTCGTGGGCGGTGGCGAAGATGGGGTCAGAGAGGGCCCCCTTGCCCCTTAGCTCGTCCGCCTGGGCGGGGGAGAGCAGCTTATGGCAGAACTCCCTTGTCTCCTGACCCTCGCCGTCGGCCCTGGCGATGCGCCGCGTCCAGCTCCAGGCGAAGTTGGGCTCAATCCCGGCGCTTGTGTCGATGAGCATGGAGATAGACCCGGTGGGGGCTATAGAGAGTCTTCTACTGTTTCTTATCTTGCCCTTTGCAAAGGCCAGCAGCGCCTCCCCGGCCAGCTTCAGCCGGTCGCTCTCGCTGCCCATGCCCCTGGCCGATGCAAACCCCTCCAGGGCGTTGGCCAGAGTGTATGGAATGGTG
>JAAYQT010000228.1 GCA_012519165.1 Synergistaceae bacterium | reverse complement strand
GATTTTCTCAAGCCTGTCCCTGAGGAAGAGGCGGAGGGCCACTGAAACCTGGTCGTTTCTGCTTCGCCCCGTGTGCAGTTTTGCACCGGTGGAGCCCAGCAGCTCTGTCAGGCGGCTTTCGATGTTCATGTGTACGTCCTCAAGCTCCACTGAGGGGGCCAGGCGCCCCGCGGCGATCTCCTCCCTTATGCTGTTAAGGCCCGCCTCAATTTGCGCCGCCTCGCCGGGGGAGAGGAGCCCCGCCGACTCCAGCATTTTTGCGTGGGCAATACTGCCGTCGATATCGTAAGACGCCAGGTCCCAGTCAAAGTCCAGCGACTGGGTGAACTCCTGCACTACCCGGGCGGTTTCCCCGGAGAATCTACCCTTCCACATGGAAAATCTCCTTTCGTTTTTTAACATAGGGGGCGCAAACCGGGGGCGGCGCTTCGCAGGACAGGGGCGCCAGGTTTTTTTCAAAAAATTCCCCTGCGGGGTGGAAGCCCAGGGCCAGCCAGGAGGCGCCATGGAGGTGAAGGCACTTGGCCCCCCTTCTTAAAACCGAGCTGTAGCCGGCTCCCCCCACTCCTCCCTTTCGGAGGGCGTCCCAGAGTGGCCTGCGGTGTTTTCTAAAATGCCGCGCCCTGGAGCGGGGCATCAGTAGAAGCCGGATTTGAGCGTGGAGAAGGTGGTAGCGCGTCCAGCGGCCCTCGTCCCCTGCGGCCAGGCCGTCAAGCTCCGTCACGGCGCCTCCCGATTCCAGGGAGCCGCAGAGTTTAACCAGGTGGGGGCAGGTGAGCCAGAAGGTGGTAGGAAAGGGCTCTCCGGCCCTCAGGGGAGCGCAGGCAATAACCGACGGAAGGCCGAAGGGACACCTGGCGGCAGCGCCAAGTATGAGGGAAGGGTCGAACCGGCGGCCCGTCGACTGGGCCTGAATTGCAGCCCCGTCGCCCCTCTTAAGAGGCGTAAAAGAAGAGGGGGGGCGAAGCCGCCCCCTCCGGATGATATTGTATTTTCCGCTCACTTCGAAGGTTTGCCCCTCTTTTTAGCCCTGGGATTATTCTTTTTGCTGTTGAGGTCCGCAATCTTGGCTTCGCTGACCTTCAAAAAGTTAGAGATTTTTTTCTCAAAAGAGTCCCGGCTGTCCTCTGGCTGGGCCGGGCCGAAGGATTGGGGCCTCGGCGACGGGGCGGGCCGCGGTGATTCCATCTTTTTGAGGGACAGGTCTATTCTGCCCTTCTCATCAATCTTGATGACCCTGGCCTGAACTTCCTGGTTCAATGCCAGGATGTCCTCCACTTTCTTAACAAAGCTGTGGGAGAGCTCTGATATGTGAATCATGGCCCTCTGGCCCGTCTTCAGCCGGACGAACGCTCCGTAGGGCATTATCTGTTCTACCGTACAGGTTACTACTTCCCCGGGAGCGACGGGGGAAATTTCAGTTTTTCTTTCTTCTGCCATGGGGATTTCTACCCTCCGCGAGTATTTTGCAGGTTCCGGGCGCCTGCTCTACTGCCGGATGAAGTCCGGTATGATCTAAAAAACAATAGCGCTTAAGGCCCCGGGGCCTGGATAAAAGAAACGCTGCGACGCACTTGTGTT
>JAAYQT010000001.1 GCA_012519165.1 Synergistaceae bacterium | reverse complement strand
GCCGATAGGGCGCCCATGTGCAGAATCTCTTTTTTAACTGCGTCCACGGCGGCTGCAGGAGAGGCCTCCACAAGCTTCATATCCAGGTACATGGGCCCCGTGTGGGCTGCTTCGCCCCTGTCGGGCACCACGCGGCGGATTAGCCAGACGAAGAGGCTGGTAAAGGGGAGAAAAATTGCCGTGTTTCCGATGTTAAAGATGGTGTGGGCGTTTGCCAGCTGGCGGCTGATATCCCCCGAGGTGGCCATGACGGCCTGTTTGAAAAGGGGCAGGACGGCCAGGACGATGGCCGTGCCTATAATGTTAAAAAGCACGTGGCCGGCGGCGGCCTGCTTGGCCGACCGGTTGGAGCCCATGGAGGCGATTACCGCGCCGACGGTGGTGCCTATATTGTCGCCCAGGATAATGGGAATGGCGGCGTCGATAGTCAGCAGGCCCTGGGCGGCCATGGCCATGGTTAGTCCTATGGTGGCGGAACTCGCCTGGACCACCATGGTAACGGCGGTGCCTACCAGCACCCCCAGGAGCGGGTTGTCGCCCAGGCCCATGAAGAGTTCCTTCCTTCCGTGAAGGAAGCTCATGGCGGTCTCCATGGTCTGCATCCCCAGGAAGAGAAGGCCGAAGCCCACGAGACCGTTGCCGATATACTTGTGCTTCTTTTTTTTGCTGAAGACCACCAGCATGACGCCTATCCCCAGGATGGGCAGCGCCAGGTCTTTTATCCTGAAGGCCACAAGCTGGGCGGTCACCGTGGTACCGATATTGGCGCCCATGATAACTCCCACCGCCTGCTTCAGGGACATGAGCCCGGCATGGACGAAGCTTACCGTCATGACGGTAGTTCCGCCGCTGCTCTGGATCAGCATGGCCACCAGGGCGCCGATGAAAACGCCCCTGATGGGGGTTCTGGTCAGAGAGCCGATGAGCTGGCGAAGCCTGTCCCCTGCCAGGGACTGGAGGGTTTCGCTCATTAGTCTAATACCAAACAGAAACAGCCCGACTCCACCTAAAACCTGAAAAGCATTGGTCCAGCTCACGGCTACATCTCCTGCCCCTTTCCCGTTTTAACCTTAAAAATCGGCGGCTTCATTTTAGTGTACACGATAAAGCGCTGCGTAACAACGGGCGGGGCAATTCATTCATTCGCCCTTAAGAAGGTTTTCAAGTTCATCGGGGGTAACGATCTCCTCTTCTTCATCCGGCAAAAAATCCCTGTTTCTTTTGGCGATCTCTTCGGCAATGAGTTTCGCTTCTTCAAACTGGATTTTGTCCTTGTCCATGAGGGATCCTCCTTTCCCTTCCCTTCCCGGCTTGGTCAGAACCCTCCAGCCCTCGTCCGCCTCCCCGCCTGTTGCAAAGAGGCTTACTGCTTTGCCGGAGCCTCTGGCGGCTTTTTTTATAAACGCCGTCACCGCCTCAAAGGGGAGATCGGCTTCCGCAGCCTTTTCGGCGACCTCGTCCCCAAGGCGGGCCAGAAAAGCCTCCTCTTTCCGCTTTGATGCGTAGGGCGTTCGCTCTTCCATTCTGTAGATGAGGGTCTCCCCTTTTCGCTTCCTGCCCTGGCCGGCGGATACTCTGAAAACTGCCAAAAAAATCCCTCCTCTATGGGTTCAGCAGTATCTTATCATGTTTTTCCCCCTATGTTTTGTGGTACCATAATTAATATAAAATAAGCCCGGCGGTTTCGGGCGGAAGGAGCCTAACCCTGGAAAATTTCTCCTACTACCCTTGGCAACTGAAGGCCTGCCGGGCAATCAAGGGAAAAAATGCCGTGCTGTCTGCGCCCACGGGCTCGGGAAAGACTTTGGTTGCGTACCTCTGGGCCGGAATAATGGATGAAGACGGCCGCCCCGTCTACCCGCAGGGGGGCCGCATCATTTTCACCGCCCCCATCAAGGCCCTCAGCAACGAGCGGTACCTCGACCTGCGCAAGCTGGGATTTGACGTGGGAATAGAGACCGGGGACTTCAAAAAGAACGAGGGCGCGTCCATAATTTGCTGCACCCAGGAGATCTACACCCTGAAGTACGCCTCCGTGCCGGGCCAGAAGCTCATAGTGGACGAGTTTCATTACATCTTCGACGATCCTGACCGGGCCAGGGCCTACATAGACGGAATCAGGTCCGCTTGCGAATCCACCCTTATCTTGGTGATGTCCGCCACTTTAGGGGGTGCGTCGGCCGTGTCCAAATACCTTGAAACCGTTACGGGAAGGCCCTTCATCCTCTACGAGAATAAAAAACGGGAGACAAGGCTCATCTACACCCCCGAAAAACCGGCTCTTATTGACGATCTTAAAGACGCCCTGGTCTTTCTCTTCTCCCAGAAGGGGGTTATGGAGCTGGCCTTCATGGCCTCAAAAGCCCGCAAAAAGGTCTCCCCTGAGGCCAGGAACCGCCTCCAGGAGCTGGCAAAAATTCTGGAGGTGCCTAAAATTCAGCCCCCCCTTCTCTCAGGCGTGGGGATCTACCACGGGTCCATGCTCCCCAAGGAGAAGCTGCTTGTAGAGCGGGCCTTCAGGGAGCGCATCATCGACGTGGTGTGCGGCACCAGCGCCCTGGCCCTGGGGGTGAACCTGCCCGCCCGTACAACAGTCTTCGCCCAGCTGGTCAACTACCACTCCGACAGGCCCATTTCAAAAAACGAATTTTCCCAGATGGCGGGAAGGGCGGGCCGCAAAGGGCTTTTCGACCCCGGCTACGCCACCTGGCTCCTGAACTCCCCCTTTGAACGGCGGGGCTTTTCCACCGGGGAGGTATTCCGGAAGCTGGTGGACGCCCCCCCGGAGCCGGCGTCCATTACCCTGCGCCCGTCCTTCGGCAGGCTGCTCCGAAAGCGCGTCCTGCCCGAAGACGAAGCCGGGTACATCGCCCGGTACTCCTGGCCCATGGGCGACCCGGCGGAGAAGGAGCGCATTCTTCGTTCCGGCCTTAACAGAATTGACAGGTTGTTGAGAAAGATGGTAGGGGGCCGCGACAGGAAGAAGTTCCGGAAACTGCTGGCCGCGCTGTGGTACGACGAAATGGACGTGGAGGAAAATTTGGAGATGGCTTCCCTGTTCTTCCACGAGGACGCGCCCGGCGCGCTGATGGCTGCCCAGGTCATTCTGCCCTTTGAGCGGAACTACCTCCAGGCCCTGCTCAAGGTTAAGCGGTACGCCAACAGGCTGCCAAGAGGCTACGGTTTCCGGTCCATGAGGGAGTTGAACGCCGCAGTGGACGACATTGACCCCACAGTCTACGGTTTTGAGGAAAAAATAGGGGAGATGGAGGATTCCGGCCCTTTTTAGCCGGAGGCGGACACTTCGTAGGTAACTCCCTTACCCATATCTTCAAGGGAGCGGGTTATATACAGGTCTCCCTCCAGAGAAAGATCCTTTATCAAGGGGCTTTCGGGCCGTCTTCCCCGGGTATCGGCGGTAATAAGCACCTGGGGCCGGAGCAGGTCCTTGTGCCTCACCCCGGTTACTATGCCCATACTGCCGTCGGACAGCTCCACCACCGATCCGGGGGGATAGAGCCCCACCGTTACCAGAAGCGCCCTGACAATGGCGGCGTCAAAACTGCTGCCCGACGACTCCATTATCATGGAAACAGCCTCCCTGCTCCTGATGGGGTCCTTGTAGATCCTCTTGGAGGTCAGGGCGTCAAACACGTCGGCCACGGCGGCAATCCTGGCCTGGAAGGAAATTCTGTTGCCCCTGAGCCCGTCGGGGTAGCCGTCGCCCTCCCACCGTTCATGATGGTTCCGGACCACCGACAAAATCCTGCCGTCGCTTACCCCCGAGGCCACCGCCGTCACCGTTCCCTGGATGGCGTGGGTTTTCATGACGCCGTACTCCTCGCTGGTGAGCTTGCCGGGCTTGTTAAGGATCTCCCGGGGCACCAGGGCCTTACCCAGGTCGTGAAGGAGGCCGCCGAAGGTCATGACCCTGACCAGCTCCTCGTCGCCGGGCCGGAGGATGGAGGCAAGATACCCGGACAGAAGCGCCACATTGAGGGAGTGAACGAAGGTGTACTCGTCGGAGTCCTTCACCTTGCCCAGGCAAAGAAGAATCTGGGGGGACTTCACCACGTCGTTGGCAAGCCTGCCCGCCTCCCTGGAGAGGATTTCAATGCCCTCTTTGGACTGGCCGTGCTCGGAGATGACCGAGTAGACCTCGTCCACCTGGTCGATGGCCCTCCGGGCCAGCTGAGGATCAAGCATTTCAATTTTAGGCTCAATGGTCTTAAGGATGGTTTCAAACTCGTCCTCGGAGACCGACGGGGATATTCTGATGGGGAGGTACTCCCGCTTCCACCGGCGGAGGCTCCTGATAACCCCGGGCATGGCCTTGAGCAGGGCGGCAATGTCGCTTCCCCTCTGCAGCAAAATGGCCCCGTCGTCGGACATAACGTCCTCGGCGAGCCTCCCTCTGAAATAGTGAAGCTCGTCCAGGTGGACGAATCTTACGCCCTCTTCCATGGCGCCCGGTAGGGCCCCGTCCCGCCGCACGCCGGTCTCCATGTCAGAGCCTGATCTCCTTAAGATTTTTCTGGGCAAGCACTATGGCCGATATGGTGGAGGCCATGGCGCCGAACTTCCGGGAAGCTCCCTCCATTACCTCCACGGAGCTCTCCATCTCGCCGGAGCTTCTGCTGATCTTTTCGCCGGCGTCGGCCATGGTGCGCTCCATCCCCTCCATGAAGGCCCTGTTGGACTCCAGAAAACTGGCAAAGCCTGCCAGGGAGCGACGTATCATGTTGAACATATCCCCTATGCCCTTTATATCGTTCATGGTCTTCTCCACTGCGCCGGAAATCTCCGAAACCTTGGCCCCTATGGACTCCGACGCCGCCCTCGTACCCTCGGCGAGGTCCTGCACGTTCTTGGCCACAATGGCGAACCCCCTGCCGTGCTCCCCGGCCCTGGCCGCCTCGATGGAGGCGTTGAGGGCCAGAAGGTTGGTCTGTTTTGCAATGCGCTGTATCTCCCCGGACATCTTTTCTATCTCAAGGAAGGACTCCAGGGTGCTGAAGGTGGACTCCACGGTCCTGGCCACATTGTCGCTCATGCCGTCCAGGTCCGCGCCGGACCGCTCCAGGTCGGCGGCCAGTTCGCCGTTCATCCTGTCGATCTCCTCCACCGACTTCCTGGTCTCCCGGCCTCTCAGGGCAAACTCCTCCTGAAGCTCTCCCAGGGCCTCGCTCAGCCGGGCAAACCGTTCGGAAGTATGGGTTATTTCGCCCTCTACGGCCCGCACGCGATTAACAAGAACCTCGTCCAGCTGGGCCATGAAGG
>JAAYQT010000227.1 GCA_012519165.1 Synergistaceae bacterium | reverse complement strand
TAGCATGACTTCCACGACTGTTGAAGTAGCCGGGGAGGTTATGGTTTTTAAAAAGGAGAGCCGGTGGAAGGAAGTCTGGCGCAGGCTCAAGAAGGACAAGCTGGCCATGTTCGCCCTGGCCGTTATCTGTTTTATGCTTATTGTAGCCATATTTGCCGACTTTATTGCGTCCTATGACATAGCTTTAAAGATGAACCTCCGGCTGAAACTGGCCCTGCCCTCGGCGGACCACTGGTTCGGGTGCGACGGCTACGGCCGGGACCTCTTCGCCCGGTGCGTCCACGGCTCCAGGGTCTCCCTGAGCATCGCCTTCTCCACGGCCATCGCCACCCTTATTGTGGGCAGCTTCTTCGGCGCCCTGGTGGGCTACGTGGGGGGAAGGCTGGACGATATAGTGATGAGGGCCCTGGACATCTTCTCCGCAATTCCTTCAATCCTGTTTGCCATGGCCATGGTGGCCGCCCTTGGGTCGGGAATTGTAAACATCTGCATTGCCATTGCCCTGACCAACATCCCGGCCTTCGTGCGGATGGTGAGGTCTTCTGTGCTTAACATTGCCGAGCAGGAGTATATAGAGGCCGCCCGCGCGGGAGGAACATCCACTCTGCGGATACTCTTCAAGCACGTCCTTCCCAATGCGGTGGGCACCATCATTGTCCAGACCACGGCAAACGTGGCGTCCATGATCCTCATCGCCGCCACCCTTAGCTTCCTGGGCATGGGCATAAATCCGCCCCAGCCGGAGTGGGGGGCCCTGGTCAGCGAGGGGAAAGAGTTCCTGCGCACCGCCCCCCACCTCATCCTCTTTCCGGGGCTGATGATATGCATTGCGTCATTTTCCATGAGCATCCTGGGCGACGGCTTGCGGGACGCCCTTGATCCCAGACTCAGGGTTTAGGGAGGCGCCGTCATGACAGAGCAGCTAATTAACGTAAAAAACTTGTCGGTTCAGTATAAGACCGACCTTGAGACCGTGTTTGCGGTAAATAACATCTCCTTCTCCCTCAAAAAGGGCGAGACCTTCGGCCTCGTGGGCGAGACGGGGGCGGGAAAGACCACCACCGCCCTTACCATCATGAGGCTTCTTCCAGCGGAAACGGGCCGCGTGACCGGGGGCGCCGTGGAGTTTGAGGGCCGGGACGTACTGGAACTTCCCGAGGCGGACATGAGGTCCATCCGGGGGGAGAGGATATCCATGATCTTCCAGGACCCCATGACGAGCCTGAACCCGGTCATGTCCGTATCTGAGCAGATTGCCGAGGCCATGGATCTCCATAACAGGGACGGAAAAAGCCCGGCGGAGATCCAAAGCCGGGTGGACGAAGTACTTGCCATGGTGGGCATCCCCCCCTCCAGGAAGCACGACTACCCCCACCAGTTCTCCGGCGGAATGAAGCAGCGGGTTGTAATTGCCATGGCCCTGGCCTGCGAGCCGGTGCTACTGATTGCCGATGAGCCCACCACCGCCCTTGACGTGACCATCCAGGCCCAGGTGATAAGCATGATCCGCACGCTCCGGGACAGGTTGGGCACCGCCATGATCATGATCACCCACGACCTGGGTATAGTGGCCCAGACCTGCGACAACGTGGGGGTGATGTACGCCGGTGCCCTGGTGGAGAAGGGGACGGCGGAGGACATTTACACGTCTGCGGATCACCATCCCTACACAGTGGGACTCTTTGGTTCCATCCCCAACCTTAAGAAAAAGACTAACCGGCTGACGCCTATACCGGGCCTTAT
>JAAYQT010000226.1 GCA_012519165.1 Synergistaceae bacterium | reverse complement strand
TCTGTTCGCCGCCTTCTGTGTCCGCAAGTTCGGGTGCGGGGGCGCCGGGTACGGTGTAGGTTGCTCCGGCGGGGACGATTGTCTCGCCGCCGGACTGGTCGGTCAGGGTTACTTCGCCCTCGCCGGTGAGGAGGATGTCGCCCTCTTCAAGGACGTCGCCCACGTTAAGCTTTACTATTTCGCCCGTGGGTTTTTGGACGTATGCCTCACCTTTGATTTCGGTTATTTTGAAACTTGCGCCTGTGTTTGCCACCGGCTTCACTCCCCTTTTCTCTTAATGTTTACGGATGTTTTATCCGGTTTTTTCTTTTTGTTGATGCTTTGGAGTTGTTACTCTTTATTTATGAAGACATGGTCAGCGTTAAGGATTAATAAAGGCATTTTCATCTCTCCCTGAGGGCTTCGGAACTCGCCCTCAGCAGGGGTCTCAGGATGTAGCTCATTACTGTGCGCTTGCCGGTTTTTATGTCCACCTGGGCCACCATGCCGGGCAGGATGGGGTGGTCGTCGCTGAAGCCGCTTTTGGCTATTTTTACCCTGCCCAGGTAGTAGGTGAAGCCCCGCTGGTCCACTATGGTGTCGGGGGTGATGGATTCTATGGTTCCGTCAATGCCGCCGTAGACCGCGTATTCGTAGGCGGTGAATTTTACGGCCGCCTCCTGTCCGGGGCGGATGAAGGCCCTGTCCTTGGGGGAGAGCTGCACTTCCACGTAAACTGTCTCCCCTTCGGGCACTATTTCTGCCACCAGCCCTCCGGGCATTATTACTGCCCCCTCGGAGTTGACCAGGAGACGCTTTAGGGTTCCCGTTACGGGGGCCTTTACTTCCGAGTGGGTCATGCGGTCGGAGAGGGCTTTTTTGCCCTCCTCCAGGCTTTCAAGCTCCGCCAGGGTGTCGTTCAGCTGGGCCCTCCAGGCGCCCCTGGCCCGCAGGTTTATTTCGTTTATCTGGCCCTCCGCCTCCTGGATGGAGGATTTTATGCGGGAGATCTGGGCGCCGGCCTGGCTGCGCTCGGCCCTTGCCTGGGCCACAGCCTTTTCGAGGCGCACTATGTCGATTTTGGGAGCCGCGCCGGAGGCAAGGAGGGGGCGGGTCATTTCAAGCTCCCGGGAGGCCAGGTTGAGGGACTGGTTCGCGTGGGAGTACCTGGCGTTGGATTCGGCCAGTTCCTGGCGGCGCTGGTTTATCTGCTCCCTTATTACTTCAAGGCGGGAGGCAAGCTCCTGGCGGCTGGTTTCGTAGAGTTTGCGCTCGCTTTCAAGTATTTCATGCGCCTTTTCGCCGGTGTCCTGCGGGGGCGAGAAGGGCAGGTCGGAGGTGAGGGCCTCCAGGCGAGCGGCCCTCAGTCTGAGGGCGTAAGCTTTTGCCTCCTGCTGGCCCAGCATGGAGCCCGCACGGACGGGGTCCAGGCTTATGATGACGTCTCCCTTTTCCACTTTCTGGGTCTCTTTGGCGTGGATTTTTGTGACCATGCCGCCGTCCACGGACTGGATTACCTGGGT
>JAAYQT010000225.1 GCA_012519165.1 Synergistaceae bacterium | reverse complement strand
CGCCCCCGCCAGGGCCGTTGCCACCGGGAAGGTGACGAGCCACCGCCGGACGTAGCCGGGGAAGGACTGGAGCAGGGTGCCAAACAGGGCCTGCCTTTTTGTTAAAACTCCCTCGCCGTAGGCCCCCGCCACTATGGCGGAGCCCGCCCGGGCCGACCCCAAACTGACCCCCAGGGCAAAGAGGGCCTGGGGGGGGATTCCAAGGCCCCCGAGTCCGGGGAGAAGCGCCCTGAAGAGCCGCTCCGGCAGGGACAGGGCAACAATAATATTTCCAAGGGCCAGTCCGCCGGATACGGACAGGGTCAGCATCAACAGCCCCCGTAAAAGTCCCCCCCAGTCGGCTTCCATAGGGTCACCCCCCCCTGTTCTTTTCCGTTACCTGGAGCGGAGCAGCTGCACCAGGCTAAGGTACTCGTCCGTGGGGTCCAGGGCTTCATCCCCTGTAACCACTCTCTCGTCTTCCATCCCCGCCCTGTCCACCCTCACCACCGACATCCAGGGGCCCGAGGCCTCGGCTACCCTTCTTAAATCCCCGCCCAGGGCGGAGGGCTTGTAGATCACCGCCCCGTCGGACGCCGAGAGCATGGCCTCCACCCGCTGGACAGGCGACGCTCCGGATATTACGGAGAGGTTTTCATCCCCAAGGGCCAGAAACCTGCCCGCCCTGGAGGACGCCAGCGAGTGGGCCGACACCCCGGGGACGAGGTCCAGTTCAAGGCCCGGGACCTCCTCCCTTAAAATATTGTAGAGGTAGGCCGCAGTGGCGTAGAGCGCCGAGTCTCCAATCACGGGCATGGCCAGCGTGGACGCCCCCTCCCAAAGGGGCCGGGTCCGCCGGAGCTCCTCCCTGAGGACCCCGTCCCTCTCGGAGCCGTCCTTCACCATGGGAAACAGGAGGGGAATGGTCTCCCTTTCCAGGTGGGCCGCCATAATCGCCCCGGCCACGCTCTCCCGGCCCCTGGCCGACAGGGGGATGAACACACCGTCCGCCTCCCGCAAAACCTTAAGGGCCTTCAAGGTTACCAGCTCAGAGTCGCCCGGGCCCACGCCCACTCCGTAAAATTTCAATCCGACATCCTTCCTTCCGAAGAAAAAATCCGCGCCAAAAGCTTTGCGCCCTCCTCCAGCCTGAGCAGGGACGGCCTGCTGACCAGCTCCTCGGGGACCATGGCCACCGCGGCCCCCCCCAGGGCCGGTATCCAGGGTCTGGCCAGGACCTCCCCTTCAGTTACGTTGTTCATGGGGCCGACCTGCACCAGGTAAAAGTCGAGGCCTTCCTCTGCCAGGGCCAGGAGCCGCTCCGTACCGAAGGACGCCAGAGGGCTTCCGGGCCTGACGGGCTCTGCGCCCGGGGCGGCGTTCACCCCTCCCGCAAGCTCAATCATCCGGGCCGCCCAGGACGACGGGGAGCAGGTCATGAGGCCCCTGGAGGAGCTCTCCAAAAAGACCCGGGGCCGTTCCCCCGCCGGCGGGGCCTTTTCAAGGGCGGCAAGTTTTTCCCGCCACAGCCTTTCTCCCCCCTGAATCCCCGTCAGCTCCCCCAGTCTGGCCAGGTAGTCCTCCATCCCGTCCCAGGTCGGGGGCGCTAAAGAGGCTACCGCCACGCCGCTCTCCTCAAGCAGCCTGATCGTCCTCCCCAGGGAGGCCTCGTTCATGGGCCGGATAAGCACAAGGTCCGGCGCCAGGGCAAGGATTCGCTCGCCGTCGGGCCTCGCCGGGAGGACTGCCGCCCCGGGGAACAGGGCCGGGTCGTCCGCAACCGACACCCCGACCAGCAGCTCTCCCCCTCCCAGGGCCAGGATATTTTCGCTGTGGCCCGCGTAGAGGGAGACAATCCTCCCGGGCGGAGAGGTGAGGCTAATCTCACGGCCGCTGTCGTCGGTTATTGAGGCCGCCCCTCCCGCCCCTGCCCATGTTAAAAAAAGGATTATAAGGACAAAGGCTACACGGCGCGCCATAGTGGCCTGCCTCCTCCCGCTGGGCTGACCGGGGCGAAGGAGACCCCGTACACCTTTGACAGAATTTTCGCCGTCAGGACCTCCTCCGCCCTGCCCGAGGCGTGGAGGTCCCCGTCGTTCAGCAGCCACACCCAGTCGGCGAACTCGGCGGCCAAATTTATGTCGTGCACCGCCGCCGCTACCGTCCTGCCCTCGCCCGCTACCCTCTTCAAAAAGCGGAAGAGCCCCAGGGTATGCTTCGGGTCCAGCGCCGACGACGGCTCGTCCAGAAGGAAGACCTTCGGGTCCTGGGCAATCACCTGGGCGATGAGGGTCCTCTGGCGCTCCCCCCCTGAAAGAGTGGAGGCCTGCCGGGTTAGCAGCCCGTCCAGCTCCATGGCCCTGGCCGCCCTCTCGAGGGCCTCTTTGCCCCCTTCGTCCCCGCCCCCCGGAAACTTCCGGTGAGGAAGTCTTCCCATGGCTATTATCTCGCCGGCAGTGAAGGGAGTATTCAGGGAGGGCGCCTGCCCCGCCACCCCCACCAGCCGACCGCGAATCCTGGCAGGGACGGAGGCCAGGTCATGCTCCCCCACTTTTACCTCCCCCCGGAAGGGTAAGGCGCCCCCCAGGGCCTTCAGCAGGGTGCTCTTACCGCTGCCGTTGGGGCCCAGGATGAAGGTCAGGGCGCCGGAGGGGAATACCCCCGAAATTCCTTGCAGTACAGCCCTGCCGCCGTAGGAGGCCGAGAAATCTTTAAGGGTTACGCCGGTCACTGCCCCGTCCCCCTCTCCCGCACCAGAATCCAGCAGAACAGGGGCCCTCCGGCCAGGGCGGTGATCACCCCTGCGGGAAGCTCCCCCAGCTGCCTTGCAAGGCCGTCCGCCCCGGTCATAAGGGCCGCCCCGCCGAGGAAGGAGGCCATGAGCAGGGGCCGGTGGGAGGGACCGAGGACCATCCGGGCAAGGTGGGGCCCAGCCAGCCCCACAAAGCCAATAATGCCGAAGGAAGCGGCAGTAAGCGCCGCAGACAGGGAGGCCAGTACCAGGAGCGCGCCCCTGATCCGCCCCTCGTTCACCCCAAGGTAGACTGCCCTGCTCTCCCCCAGGGAGATGGCGTCCAGCTCCCTCCCCCACCAGAGCCCCGCCCCCAGCAGGAGGGCGGCCCCCGCCCAGGCTGCGCCCGCGTCCCTCATGGTGGCCCCCGAGAAGCTGCCCATGAGCCAGAGCACAATGGAGGATACCCTTTCGTCCGCCAGGGCCTTGAACAGGGTGACCCCCGCCGAAAGGACGGAGCTTACCACTATGCCGGAGAGTATCATGGAGAGCCTTGACCCGCCGGAGCGCCAGGACAAAAACAAGGCCAGCCCCAGGGCTGCCAAAGCCCCTGCGAAGGCGGCGGCGGAGACCTGCGCCCACCCCAGGGTGATTGCCGCAGAAGCCCCGAAGGCGGCTCCGGCGGCAATGCCCAGAGTATAGGGCTCAGCCATGGGGTTTCCAAGTACCCCCTGGAGCACGGAGCCCGACACCGCCAGCGACGCTCCGGCGCCCATGGAGGCCAGCAGCCGGGGAAGCCGGACCAGCCGAACCACGGCCGTCTCCCGGGGGGATGCGCCCGGGTCGGGAAATAGCAGGATTTTAAAAACCCTCCCGGGGGGCAGGGGCATATCCCCCGCCGCAAGACGCCACAGGGCCGCCCCCCCTAAAAGGAGGAGCAGCCCCGCAAAAATCACTCTTTGTCCGGACCTGCGGGGCGTCACTGCCCTCCCCCGGCCTCCCGGATATGGTCAATAAACAGTTCGGCAAGCCCCTTGCCGTCGCCCAGGCCCTGCAGAACAGCCCGTGTATCATAGCCTTCCCCCCGCAGTTCGGAGATCCACGACTCGGGGTCCTCCTCGTCGGCCATGTCGTTTCTGGCGTGGTCCCCCGCCACAACCATGAATGGAACCAGAGTGACCCGACGGGGCTTCATGGACGCAAGCCGCCCCTTTACCGTATCCAGGCCGGGGAAGCCCTCCACCACTCCCATTACGAAGGACAGCCCCTCGCGGTCAAACAGGGCCTGCATCCGGGAGTAGGCGCTCGACGCATGGTGGTCGCTCCCGTGACCCATGAAGACCACTGCGCCGCCGTCTTCCGCCAGCCGGCCGTACTTCTTCTTTAACAGGGCAATCGTTTTTTCGTAGTCCTCGAAAGAGTTGAGCAGGGGCGCCCCCACGGCGAGCCTGTCAAAGCCGTACTTGCCCCCGATGGCGCGGAAGCCCTTTGCTGCTTCGGCCAGCTGGTCGTACTCCTCCCCGGGGATGATATGAAGGGACTGGACCGTCACCGAGCGGATGCCCTCGTCCTGCATCCTGGCCAGGGCCAGGAGGGGCGAGTCTATCTCAAGGCCCTCTTCCCTTAAAATCTTGCGGCGGATGATGTTGGAGGTGTAGGCCAGCCTCACCTCCACGCCGGGGAAGCCCTTTTTCACCGCCTCCACAACTCCGTCTATGGCGCCCCTGGCCTCCGGCTCAGAGGTCCCGAAGGCAACCAGCAAAATGCCCTCGCGGGTCTTTTCCGAAGCCTCCGCGTGACAGGCGGCAAACAGGGCGGCCGTCAGGCCCAGCAACAGCGCGGTAACCATAATCTTTTTCATCCTTTTCTCCTCCCGTGATG
>JAAYQT010000224.1 GCA_012519165.1 Synergistaceae bacterium | reverse complement strand
CCTGGCTCACGTTCTCCCTGAAGTCCTTGAGGTTCTTCTCAAAGGTTGGTCCGGGACCGCTCGACAGGATGGCGTGCTTGGCTACCAGGGCCTGGTAGAGGTCTCTGTCGCCGTTCAGGATAAGGCTTTGGGCGATGAAGGCCTCTTCGTGAATGCGCTCCATAAGGTTTGAATAGACCGCGCCGGAGGAGAAGATTGAGAAAGCCGACGCTCCAATAATGCCTAACACCGGTACAAGGGCGATGATCCACAGACGGGCGCTCAAAGTCAGCCTGTTCATGGGCATTCCTCCTTTTTTTTATGAGCAGTGGGGCCCATTTTACAACAATGCACGCGGTTTGGGAATAGTATGAAGGGAATGCAAGTGCGTAAAATAAATTTTCCCTTTTCTGGGGTAAAATGGACTATAAATTTATATTCCTGATCAGGGAGGGACGGCCATGGATTTCGGACTTGGGGATAAAAGCGTGCTTGTGCTGGCATCAAGCTCGGGCCTGGGCAAGGGCGTGGCAGGGGAGTTCCTTAAAGAGGACGCCTGCGTCACCATCACCGGCAGGAGCGAAGAGAGGCTTGAGGGGGCGGCTCTGGACCTGGAACGGATGACCGGGCGGCGGCCAAGGTATATGCCATGCGACATTACCAACCCCGCGGAGCTGAAGGCCCTGGTTGCCTTCGCGGCGGAGCGGACCGGCTCGGTGGACGTGCTGGTGAACAATGCGGGAGGCCCCCCTGCGGGGACCTTTGAAAGCCTGGGGGACGAGGCCTGGACCGGGGCTTTTGAACTTACTCTGCTGAGCTACGTGCGGGCCATAAGGGAAGTTCTGCCCATGATGAAAGAGAAAAAGTGGGGCAGGATAGTGAACTCCACATCTTCCTCGGTGCGGGAGGTACTTGAGAACCTGATTTTGTCCAACACCTTCCGCCTGGGCGTAATAGGCATGACCAAGACCCTGGCAGGGGAGTTTGCACCATACGGAATTCTGGTTAACGCCATAGGCCCCGGGAGGTTTGACACGGAGAGGATAAGGCAGCTGGACAGGGCGCTGGCAGAGCGGAAAGGGCTTCCCCTTGAAGAAGTAAGCGCCGCGTCCCTGGGACGGATTCCCCTTGGGCGGTACGGCGATACGTCCGAGTACGGCAAGCTGGCCGTCTTCCTGGGGTCGGAGGCCAACACCTACATAACTGGCCAAACAGTAATCTCCGACGGCGGCATGGTTAGGGCCGTGCCTTAGGGGCGGCCTGGCCCGGCCGGAAAATGAACGGCTCAATCCTTGAAGCCAGAGAGGACCGGTGGCGCCGGAGGGTGGCCCTTGCGGCCTCCCTGCCCGGGGGGTGGTCGGTTGTATCCTTTACGCTGAGGGCCCCCGCGCCTTTGAGGACCGGGGGCGGCATGGACGAAGAGGCGGAGGGGCTTTTCCGGGACCTTGTTTTTCACTTGGGAGTCAGCGGCCTTTTAGTGAAGCAGCCCGAATTTTCCGTAAGCGCCGACGGCCCTGAGGGCCTATGCACAGTTAAGGGCGGCGGCGCCGAAGTTAAGCCGGCTGCCGTAACGTTCGAGGAGGAGCACCCAAGGGGAGACATGGCTGATGTTGACGTAATGGTAAGCGGCGGGGAGGAAGCGGACAGGGCCGGCCTCGGGCTTCCGCCGAGGGAGTGCCTGGTTTGCCGCCGCAGGGCCGCTGAATGCGCGGCCGCCAGATACCATGATATCGGCGAAATCGGGGATGCCATCAAGAAAATTCTGTCCCGTCCCGGGGGTCTCCCGGGAGAGCGGCCGATTGAGGAAATTGCAGAAAGGGCGCGGAAGGCCCTTCTCTACGAGGCGGCAGCCCGGCCCAAGCCGGGGCTGGTGGACCCGTTATCCGCGGGTTCTCACGGGGATATGGATTATTTTACCTTTCTGGACGGGGCGGCAGGCCTGGCCCCCGTATGGGAGAGGTTTGCCCGCCTTGGCGCCCGGTTTGACGGCGGTAGCCCCGCAGACCTGTTCCCCGCCCTGAGGGAAGAAGGGAAAAGAGCTGAAAAGTTGATGTTCAGCGCAACGGGGGGCGTCAATACCCACAAAGGCCTGGTATTTTCCCTGGGGGTGATGTGCGCCTCCGCAGGTATGCTGGCTTCTAGCGGGGTACCCCTCTCGCCGAAAGTATGCGCTTCCCTGGGGGCAGATATTGTAAAGGGCGTTGTGGAGCGGGATTTTGCCCGGCTTAAATCGAGCTACGGCGGGGACGGGCTCACGTCGGGGGAGCGGTTTTTTTTGAGCGAAGGGGTGACGGGGATAAGAGGGGAGGCGGAAAGAGGTTTTCCGTCCGTTATCGAAAGGGGGCTTCCCGTCCTCAGAGCCTCTCTTGAGCGGGGAGGGACGCTGAACGACGCCATGGTGGACGGGCTTCTTTCCCTTATGACCGTTGTGGAGGATACTAACATTCTTTCAAGAGGGGGCAGGGAGGGGGAGCGGCTGGTTCGCGAAGCTGCCGCCGGGGCCCTTGAGCTGGGCGGCATGGCAACTCCCGAAGGAAGGGAGGCCGTCAAACGGATGGACGGCCTCTTCCTTGAAAAAAATTTAAGCCCCGGCGGGTGCGCCGATCTGCTGGCCGTATCGGTCTTTCTTCATCTGCTTACTCCAGCCAGCGGATAATCTCCTCCAGGAAGGTGTGGTGGAGCATCCTGGTGACGGGCCCCGGCCTGCCGTCACCAATCGCCTGGTCGCCGATTTTAACCACCGGTACCACTTCCTTTACAGACCCCGTAATAAATGCCTCCTCCGCGTCCTTCAGCTCCGAGAGCAGGGGCGTCCGTTCCTCGACCTTCATGCCCTTTTCCCTTGCAAGCTGAAGTATGATGTCCCTGGTGGTACCCTTCAGCACCCGGGATAGGGGCGCCGTGACCAGCCTCCCCCCCTTGTACAGGAAGAAGGTGCTGTGGGCTGCCTCGGTGATCTCCCCCTCCGGGCAGTAGAGGATTTCGTAAACGTCCTCCTGCCTGCTGTACTCCTTGTAAGACGACATGTAGTCCACGCTCTTAACGTCGGGGGAGTGGCGGGCCCTGTCCACGGGCGCTAGCCTTACCCCTTCGTCATAGACTTTGGGGGCGGGCTTTTGAACCTTTTCAAACAGGATGAAGAGCCTCGTAGCCGGGAAGCAGCCCTGGTGGAAGACGTCCCCCCCGGTTATAAAGGGCCGGACCAGGCACTCCACATTCATTCTGGAAATGCCCTCCAGGACTGCGGCCCTGATTTCGTCCAGGGACATGGGCAGCGCCATGCACGCCCCCGAGGCGGACGCGGCAAGCCGGTCCAGATGGGGCGTGAGCATAAGGGGCCTTCTTCGGAAGGTGCAGATGGATTCGAAAACTCCCACCCCCCGGAGAATGATAAAATCTGAAACGGGCAGGGACGCTTCCTCCATGGGCATGAAGGTCCCGTTGATGAAACACAGAGCCATTTACCATCACCTCAAAAAAACCGTATTGGAACCTTTGCAGTATAAGGGTATTATATGAAATATGCACCCGCTATTTTTTCCTAAGACAAAGAAAGGGGAAGGGCAATGAAGAGAGCGAAATTTTTCCATTCAGCTGCAGCGCCTGTTTTCGCCCTTCTTCTTATGCTTCTGGCCGGTTCCGCCCGGGCCGGGGAAGCGCCTTTCTCCGTGCTGATCCTTAACTCTTACCACCGGGGCTTTGCCTGGACCGACGGCATCATGGACGGGATACTGGAGACCTTTGCCGAAAGCGGGGTCCGGGCAAACTTCTCCATAGAGTTCATGGACACGAAAAGAACCCCCTCCATCAGGACCATTTCCTCCTTTTACAGCTACTTCAGCGAAAAATACTCCGGAAAGACCTTCGACCTTATCCTATGTACCGACGACGACGCGACGGGCTTTATGTTCCGCAGGGGGCAGGAGCTTTTCCCTGCGACGCCCGTGGTCTTCTGCGGCCTTAACAACCCGGAGATAATGAATGCCAGGGACGCCCCGCCCTTTACAGGCGTGCTGGAGAAGTTCGATATGCCGGGGGCCGTAAGGCTGATACAAAGCCTCTTCCCCCGAACCCGTAATATTGCCCTGGTGAGCGACCTCTCTCCGTCGGGGATGAGCGTCATCAGCCAGGCCCGAAGGGACCTTTCCCCCTTCAGGGACCGCTTTGTATTCAGCGACTTCTTCGGCCTTGGAGGCGACGAGCTCAGGGAGAAAATCTCCAGGCTACCCCCTGATACGGCAGTCCTGGTTCTTGTCTATTTTCAGGATGACGGCGGCGAGTTTTACTCCCCCAAAAGAACGGCGGACCTTCTTAGAAGCGCCGGCCCCTTTCCCGTCTTCGGGCTTTGGTCCATGATGATAGAAGGCGGCTTTCTGGGCGGAAATGTGCTGATCCCCCGGGAGCACGGCGCCTCGGCGGCAAAGATGGCGGTACGGATCCTGCGGGGAGAGTCCCCCGCCGACATCCCCCCCGCGGAGGACACGCACCTGGTCCCCATGTTCAATTATGGAGAGCTGGCCCGGTTCGGCCTGGGCAGTTTTGACATCCCCGGCGGGGCCGTGATTACAGGGGAGCCGGAGACTTTCCTTTACCGGTACCGCGCATTTATTATGATAAACGCCGCAGTTGCGGCGGCCGCCCTAATTTATATCCTGGCGCTTTTCATCAACGAAAGGTTTATAAAGGCTGCCGAGAAGGCGGCAAAGCTGAAGGCCGCCCAGTGGGAGGGCCTTTTCCAGAACGCCCCGGAGGCCTATATCACCTTCGACTCCTCCAACGAAATAATCACTGTAAACAAGGGCTTTGAAAAGCTCTTCGGCTATACGGCGGAAGAGGCGGCAGGCAAAAATCTGGACTCCATAGTAGCAAACTACCCGGGAATAAACGCCGACGCCAGGGCGCTCTCTGCAAAGGCGTTTTCCGGAGAGGGGATTTCAGCGGAGGGCCTCAGGGTGAGGAGGGACAGCTCCCTGTTCTATGCCGAGATTTCAGGTTCTATCTTCCCGGACGGCGAAGACGGCGTTTCCGGCTTTGCCATTTACCGGGACGCTTCAAGAAGAAAAGAAGAAGAGTCGGAGATGATGATGAACATGAAAAGAGAGAGCATCATCTCCTCCGTATCGGCCCGCCTACTTGAAGAGGGAGCCGGGGGCGTCTCCTGGGCGCTTGCAGAACTGGCCTCATTTTTAAGAATAAGACGGGGCGCCCTGGTGGAGACGGACGGAGACGGCGCAATAAAAAGGGAGTTTATTTTAAACGGCGGAGAGGTTAAGGCCCCGTCCTCCGCGCCGCTTTTTTCGGCCGTACCTCCCGCCGCCCTGAGGCGGCTCGTCAGGCGGCTCTGGAGCGAAAATCCCCTGATGGTGGACGGTGAAGACGAAGAGAACGGGAGGGAATTCCGCACCCTGGAAGAAGCGGGATGCGCCCGGAGGCCGGCCTATATTCAGCCGGTCTACTCCGGCAGAGAGGATAACGCCTTTTTGCTCCTTGAAACCAAGCTGTCCGCCCTTTCCTACTCCGACAGCGCCCTGGTCACCATGTTCTGCGCCCTTGCGGGAAGCGCGCTGCAGCGGGAGGGGCGCATGGCCGCCATGAAAGAGACGAACAGGCAGCTGGAAGCGGCATCCAGGGGCATAGTGGAAATCCTCGGCCGGGCGCTGGCCATGAAGGACCCCTTCACAGTGGGCCACCAGATTAACGTGGCAAGGCTGGTCCGGGAAATGGCGGTGAGGGGAGGCTATGACGAAGTCTTCTGCGAGAGGGTTTACTACGCAGGTCTCGTCCACGACCTGGGCAAGATTGCCATTCCGTCCTCCATACTGTCAAAGCCGGGACGGCTTACTGCCCTTGAGTTTGACATAATCAAGGAACATGTGCGCCACGGCTGGGAGATCCTTGCCTCCGCCGAGCTCCCGTGGCCCCTGGCAGAAATAGTGCTTCAGCACCACGAGCGGCTGGACGGCTCGGGTTACCCGGAGGGGATAAGGGGCGACGCCATCGGGAAAGAGGCCCGGTTCATCTCCGCAGCCGACGTGGCCGAGGCCATGACCTCGGACAGGCCCTACAGGCCGGGCCTTGGCAAAGAAGCCGCTGTGGCGGAATTAAAGCGGTTCAGGGGGATCCGGTACGACCCTGAGGCGGCGGACCTTTGCATCGGCCTGATCGAAGAGGGTTTTGCCTTAAGCGAGGGCAGTTACCCCTCCTTCGCGACTCCCGTATCGCCCGTAGGGGGTTTTACGGTATAATAAGCTCTGCTTCGGTACAGAAAGTCAGAAAACTACAGTCAAACTTCCTGCAAAAAAGGAGAGGAGAGCGCCGTGCCCTTTCAAATCCTTGCGATCAACCCCGGCTCCACCAGTACCAAGATAGCCTGGTTCAGCGATGAAAAGGAAGAGTGGCGGGAGACGGTCCGTCACGACCCCGACGACCTGGCCGCCTTCCCGTCGGTGGCGGACCAGTTTGAGTTCAGGCTCTCCACTATAGAACGGGCGGCAGAAGCCAACGGGGCCTCCCTGGACGCCCTTTCCGCCGTTGCAGGCAGGGGAGGGCTTGTGGAGCCCATCCCCGGCGGGACCTACGAGGTGGACGACGCCCTGTTGAAGCGTCTCCGAATGGGCAGGCCCTGGGAGCACGCGTCCAACCTGGGCGGCATTCTTGCCGGCGCAATCTGCCGGCAGCGCGGCATACCCGCCTTTATTGTAGACCCGGTGGCAGTGGACGAGATGAACCCGGTTGCAAAGGTCACGGGCCTTCCGGACCTCCCCAAAACCTCCCTGGGCCACGCCCTCAACGTAAAGGCCACGGTGCGGCGGGCGGCCCGGGATTTAAAAAAAACCTGGGACGAACTTAACTTTATTGTGGCTCACCTGGGCGGAGGAATTACGATCTGCGCCCACGAAAAGGGGCGGATGACCGACCTGAACAACGCCAACGAATTTGGCCCGTTCTCGCCCGAGAGGGCGGGCGGCCTTCCCGCAGGCGACCTGGTGCGGATGTGCTGCGCCGAGTGCATGCCCGAAAAGGACATGCGGAAGAGGCTTGTGGGAGGCGGCGGCCTTGCGGCTTACGCCGGGACCTCCGACGTCAGGGAGGTAAAGGCCATGGCGGCATCAGGCGACGCTCGCGCCAGGGAAGCCCTGGAGGCCATGGCCTACGGTATTGCAAAGGAGATAGGCGCCCAGGCCGCGGCCCTGTCGGGGAAGGTTGACGCTATTCTTTTCACCGGGGGCGTGGCCTTCGACAGCGATTTTGTCGCCGCGGTTCAAAAAAGAATCCAGTGGATTGCCCCTGTGCTGGTCTACCCCGGAGAGGACGAAATGTCCGCCCTGGCGGAAGGCGCCCTGCGGGTTTTGAGGGGCGACGAAAAGAGCAAGCGGTACGGGGATTATATTCCGGAAGGCGGTGAGGCATGACCATGCAAAATCTTGATTTTCTGCTTGAAGAGAGCAAAAAGGGCCGCCCCATGACCCTGGCGCTGGCCTGCCCCTACGGCGACGACGCCCTGGAGGCGGTAACGCGGGCCGCCAGGGAGGGCATTGTCAAGGCGGTACTCATAGGGGACGAGCCCAGAATAAGGGCCCTGGCGGAGAAGGACCACTGCGACCTCTCAAAGGTATTTATAGTGGACGAAAAAGACGAAGAAAAGGCGGCCGCACTCTCGGTGAAGATGGTCTCCTCCGGCGAGGCGGACCTCCTGATGAAAGGCCTGGTTAAAACCTCCACGCTGCTGAAGGCGGTTCTGAATAAAGAGTGGGGCCTGCGGACCGGTTCCCTGCTGTCCCACCTTTTTCTGTTTGAAGTACCCGCCATGGACGGAAGGGTTATAGGGATTTCCGACGGGGGCATGAACACCTACCCGGACCTTAACGCCAAGGCCAAGATTATAGAAAACGCAGCCGCCTGCTATCACAAGATCGGCGTACCCCAGCCCAGGATTGCCGCCCTGGCGGCGGTGGAGGCGGTCAACCCCGACATGCAGGCCACCATTGACGCAGCCGCCCTGGCAAAGATGAACGAGAGGGGGCAGATCAAGGGCTGTATAGTGGACGGCCCCCTGGCTCTGGATAACGCCATAAGCGCCGAGGCGGCGAAGATCAAGGGCATCGACTCGCCGGTGGCGGGAAACGCCCACATGCTCCTGGTCCCGGACATCGAGGCGGGCAACTTCGTTGGCAAGGTCCTGCTTTACATGACAAAGGGCAGGGGCGCGGGGGTTATCCTTGGCGCCGCCGCGCCCATAGTGCTGACCAGCCGGTTCGACTCCATGGAGACAAAATTGCTTTCAATCGCCCTGGGCGCGGTGACGGCCAGGGGCTGAAAAGGAATCATAATTCATTAAGGAGGAATTTTTTTCATGGAACAGATTCGCTCACTATCCCAGCTTCTCGACTTTGCAAAGAAAATCGGCGCGGAGAAGGGCCCCAAGAAGCTCTCGGTAGCCATGGCCGAGGAGGCGGGGCTTCTTTCCGCCATCGAGGAGGCCCGCCAGGCGGGCTTTGCCGAGGCCGTACTTGTGGGCAACAGCGACAAGATCAAGGCCGCCGCCGACCAGGCGGGGGTAAGCCTGGCAAACTACGAGGTAATTGACGAAAAGGACGAGCCCGCCATGGGCATTACCGCCGTCTCCCAGGTCTCATCCAAAAAGGCCGATATCTACATGAAGGGCCAGATTCACACAAACAACTTCCTCAGGGCCATGCTTCACAAGGAAGTGGGCCTCCGCAGGGGCAAGAACACCATCTCCCACTGCTACTTCCACAGCGTGGAGGGGTACGACCGCATCTTCTTCCTGGCCGACGCCGCCTTCAACATGTACCCCGACCTTGCCGCCAAGGCGGACATCACCCAGAACACTGTGGACCTGGCCAGGGCCTTCGGCGTGGCCGAGCCCAAGGTTGCGGTGCTCGCAGCCGTCGAGGTGGTAAACCCCGATATGCCCGCCACCCTTGACGCCGCCGCCCTTACCCAGATGAACAGGCGGGGCCAGATTAAGAACTGCATCGTGGACGGCCCCTTCGCCCTGGACAACGCCCTGAGCGAGGAGTCCGCCAAAACCAAGGGGATAGTCTCCCCCGTAGCGGGCAAGGCCGACGTGTTCATCACCCCCAACATCGACTCGGGCAACATGCTTGCCAAGGCCATTGTCTACTGCTCAAAGAACGAGACTGCGGGCCTAATCCTGGGCGCCGCAGCGCCCATAGTGCTTACAAGCCGGGCCGACTCGGCCAGGGCGAAGCTTCTTTCCATCGCCGCGGCGGTGGCCCTGGCAGACTTTAAGGGCTAAAACGGCGCGGCCATGAAGGTCCTGGCGCTGAATCCAGGCTCCACCAGCACCAAGATCGCCCTCTTCGAGGACGGCCGGGAGCTGTGGAGCGATACCCAGAGGTACGACGCCGACGTCCTGGGCAAGTTCTCCTCCATCCCTGAGCAGGAGAGCTTCCGCCTTGAAGAGGTCCGCAAATGCCTGAAGGCGCGGGGAGCTGATCTTAAGGAGCTGGACGGGGTAGTGGGCAGGGGCGGCCTGCTCAGGCCCATCGAGAGCGGAACTTACGAGGTTGGCGAAAAGATGCTCTCCGACGTCAGAACCTGCAAATGGGGGGCGCATGCCAGCAACCTGGGGGCTCCCCTGGCGGTGCGCCTGGCAGAGGAAGGGGGCTGCCGGAAGGCCTTCATTGTCGACCCGGTAGTGGTGGACGAAATGGGGCCTCTGGCCCGCTACTCGGGCCTGCCGGAGCTGGAGAGGCGGTCCATATTCCACGCCCTGAACCAGAAAATGGTAGCCAGGCGGGCCGCCGCAGAGCTGGGCAAGCCCTACGAACAGTGCCGGATGATAATAGCCCACATGGGGGGAGGCATTTCGGTGGGGGCTCACGACCTGGGCCGGGTGGTGGACGTAAACAACGCCCTTGACGGCGACGGGCCTTTCTCCCCCGAAAGGGCGGGGAGCCTGCCTGCCGGGGAGCTGGTCCGGCTTTACTACAGCGGCCGGTACGACCAGAACACCCTGCTTAAGATGATCACCGGCAGGGGAGGCCTAGTGGCCCACCTGGGAACCAACGACCTCAGGGAGGTGGAGCGGCGGGTGGCCGAAGGGGATGAAAAAGCGTCCCTGGTATTTGAGGCCATGGCCTACCACATATCCAAGGAGATCGGCGCCTGCGCGGCGGTCCTGGAGGGGCGGGCCGAGGCCGTAATCCTTACCGGCGGCCTTGCCTACAGCGAAAAGTTTACCTCTCTAATCAGGAACAGAGTGTCCTTTATCGCGCCCGTAAAGACCTACCCCGGCGAGGACGAAATGCAGGCCCTGGCCGACGGCGCCTTCAGGGCGCTCAGGGGAGAAGAGGAAGCAAAGCGCTACGAGTGAGCGCAGGATTAAGTACTAAAAAAGGGAGCCCGGTATGCCGGTCTCCCTTTTCGCATGCCAAAGGACTGCTACATCAGCCCCACAAGCCTTGGCAGGAAGAAGGCCACGCTCGGGAACATGGCCACCACCAGAATGATGATCATCAGGGCGGCGATGTAGGGCAGCACCCCCACGAAGGACCGTTCGATGGAAAGCTCCCCTATGGAGCTGGCTATCAACAGGCACAGCCCGTAGGGGGGGGTCACCAGGCCCAGGGCCAGGGTCATTACCACCACGAGGCCCAGGTGGACCGACGTGATCCCAAGCTTAAGCGCCGAGGGCAGAATCACGGGCATGAAGAGGATCATGGCCGGGATGGCATCCATAAAAGTACCCACGAAAAGAAAGAAGGCTATGACTATGAGCATGAACATCTCGGGGCTGCCCACGTGGGAGGCGAAAAATCCCGCCACGTACTCCGAGGCCTTGTAGTATCCCAGCAGCTCCCCCAGGGCGCTGGCAGTGGCCAGGGCGAAGAGGGACAGCGAGCTGAGCTTCAGGGTCTCCCTGATGATGCCCGGCATGTCCTTCATCTTGAGCGTCTTGTAGTAGAAGATGCTTATCAGCATGGCGTAGACCGACGCAAAGGCCGCCGCCTCCGTGGGGGTGTACCAGCCGGTGGTGATTCCCCCCACGATAATCACGGGCGTCATCAGGGCGGGGAAGGACTCCTTAAACAGCCTCCTGACCTCGCCGGGAGGGGCCTTCTCGTACCGGGGGAAGTTTTTCCTCTCGCCCATAAAGTGGACTATGAGCATCATCACAAGCCCCACGAGGATCCCGGGGACCATGCCGCCGATAAAGAGGGCGGCCACCGAGGCGTTGGTAAGGCCAGAATAGACCACCATGGGGATGCTCGGCGGGATGATTACGCCTATGGTGGACGACGCCGCAGTGACACCCACCGTGTTCTCCTTGTCGTAACCGGTCTCGATCATGGCGGGAATTAGCATCTTGCCCACCCCT